>NZ_KV800714.1:202954-222855 GCF_001810285.1 Corynebacterium sp. HMSC071F07 | reverse complement strand
GGGATCGTAGGTCACGCCCTCGGGCAGGCCCGTGACTTCAATCTTCGCGTTCGGATCATCGGTTTTGACCGGAATCTCAGTGATTTCGTCACCTTCCGGGACGCTGACGCTGTCCACCGGAGTGATGCGAGGCGCCGTTGCATCGTTTACCGCGATGACGAAGGTCTTAGTCGTGGCGTTGCCGGCGGCGTCCGTTGCGGTCACGGTGACCACAGAAGAGCCGGTTTCCTTCGGGGTGCCGGAGATTTTCTTGGTCTCGGGATCGTAGGTCACGCCCTCGGGCAGGCCGGTGACGGTCCAGGCGAGATCCTGCGCTGCGGTGGAGTTGTCGGCCGGGTTTAGGCTCATCAGATCGATGGGTTTGATGGCCTCCCCCTGGTTAATCGTCTGATCCTCCGGATCATCGAAGGTAGGCGCGGTGGCATCGCCCACGAACAAGACAACGGTCTGCTTCGTGGAGTTACCGGCTGGGTCGGTGGCGGTAACGGTAACTTCGTAGCGCCCCGGAGTGGTCGGGGTGCCCGTGACGAGCCCCGTTTCGCTATCAAAGGTCACGCCCTCGGGCAGGCCGGTGACTTCGATCTTCGCGGTTGGGTCAGGACTGGTGACAGGCTCCAGGTTGAGCGGCTGATCTTCAGGAACCGAGACGTCGCGAAGCGGGCGCAGAGCCGGGGCAACGGTATCGGTGACCTTGATGTTAAAAGTCTTCTCGGTGACGTTTCCATAAGGATCAGTTACCTTGACGGTGACCGGGAAGTTCTTGCCATCTGGGCTCGTGACTTCAGTCTTTGGTGTACCAGAGATGATGCCCGTGGTGGGATCGATACTGACGCCTTCTGGTAGCCCGGACGCGCTGAACTTAGAATTCGGCTCATTGCTGGTCACGTGGATCGGCTCCAAGGCGGTGCCGTTTTCCACGCTCACATCAGCGATATCGTCCACCTTCGGCGCGGTGGTGTCGGCTACCTTGAGAAGGAATTCCTGGGTCGAGGTATTGCCGGCGGCATCGGTCGCAGTCACCGTAATTGGGTACTCTCCCGGTGCCTGCGGGATTCCTTCGATCTTGTGGGTCTCCGGGTTATAGGTAACTTCTGGTGGCAGGCCCGCGACTACAACGTTGCTGACGGACTTGTCGAAGTTATCGGTGACGTCTACTGGAATTGCGGTGATCGGTTGACCGGCCTCTGCGGTGGCGTCGTTGATCTTGGCAATGGTCGGCGCCTTGGTGTCGGTAACAGTAACGACCAGGTTGGATACAGAGTTATTGCCCTGGGGATCGGTGGCCGATACGGCGACCGTGTAGATGCCCGGTTCGGTTGGGGTACCTTCGAGGGCACCGTTTTGCTCGTTCCAGGTCATGCCCGGCGGGATATCACCTTCCACGGTGACGGAGGCTTTAGGATCGTCCACCTTGATCGGAATCGAAGCAGGCTTATCCTCTGGGACGGTGGCATCCGGGCTGGTGAGAACCGGCGCGGAAGTATCCACGACGTTGATACTGAATGCAGTTTCGGTGACATTTCCGGCGGCATCGGTGACGCGGACGTTAACTGTCGACGCCCCGGTGGCCGACGGAGTACCGCTAATGGTTCCGGTCGCAGGATCGTAGGTGACGCCATCTGGCAGGCCACTGACCTCAACGCTGGTCACACCGACGTTATCCGTCGGCTTAACCTGAATCGGGGAGATGGCTTTGCCCAGCTCTAGGTTCTGCGAATCGATCTGCGCAATCTCCGGCGGGATGCCGTCAGTGACCGTGACCTTGGCATTGACGAGGTCGGTCGAGCCATCGGCGTAGGTGACAATGACCGGGACGGTGTAATCTTCCAGCGCAACATCGGTGCCCGGTGTGGCGGTGATGGTGCCTTGGTCATCAATCTTTACCCACGTTGGGGCGCCATCCGCCAGCTTGAAGGTGGTACCGGCTGGTGCCGGCAGGGTTTCAACGGTTGTTGCGGTAGTCGAGTCGTCGAAAAGCGGCGCCGCAACGGAACCAATGCTGCTTTGAGCCACGGTTGTAGAACCATAGGTGGGCTCGTAGCGCCCGGACGTCGGCAGTGGCTTAACGGTGAAGGAATCCTGCGTTATCGCCAGGCCATCGCGCACGCCAGAGGGCGAGACCGCAAACAAGCGTGCGGTGTAAGTGGTGGTCTTCTTCAAGTTAGGGTCGGTGACAAAACCGCAGGAAGGAAGCCTGCCACTCGCGTCCGGCGCTACCGGCGGGCAGGTGTACTGGGTCAGTTCATTGCCAGCCTCGTCGAACCACGCGATCTGATAACGCGTGTTACCGATTTTGTCGTACTGCAGGCCCGTCGTGGTGGTCTCGATGGCTTGACCCGCTGTAGCGAAGTTGGAGAAAGAGTCATACGGGGTGACGTCAAACTTCAGGTTGCCCGGGTACAGCGCAAAGTTGATGTTGGTGGCGTAATCCAGCGTACCGCCCCAGTTAGACGGCCATCCGGCCAAGGTGCCGGCGGAGGTTAAGTTGCTGGTGGTGTTGCCGGTGTAACCGTTGTAGTTAAACGGCGTGTTCACGGAAATGCCCGGCATGTCCTGCATTGAGAAGAACATCCACTCGTCGTTGACGTGCTTCGACTTCATGTTGCCGTTGACCCAAGAACCTGCCTCGGCGGAATCAGCCAGGTTGTGCCAGGTATAGTCCTTGGACAAAATACCGCGATCGTCCCAGCTATTTCCCCAGGTACCGCGGAACTGCAGCGTGTACCTACCGTTGGCGTCTGTTACCGCCTTGACGGTCTCTGCAATCCACTTCTGCTGGCCTTCCGCTGCCATCCGCTGCTTAATCCACTGCTGCAGCGCGAGTTCTTGCTGGGTACTCCAGTTGGAATCGCGCACGCGGCCCTTGTAACCGATGGCGGCCATGGTTGCGGGATCGTAGATGCGCGAAAGCGCGTAATCAGAAAGGTAGGAGCCATACACAGTGACGTCTGGACCCACGGAGTCGATACCGTTGACGGACTGGTAGTTCTGCCACAAGAGGGCGCCGTCGGCGGCGTTGGTTTGGTTCCAGAAGACGGTACCGGAGTATTGGCCATAGGAGCCATTGGGTTTGTTGGTAGCAGCTTCGGCCAGGTTGTGCATCACGTTGTTGTTAGCGATGGGCGAGTAAGCGATCTTGATGTGGTTATAGGTATCAGACCCCACGGACTGGGTAGTGCCGGCCTCGGTGTTGGCGATGTTGCCTTCCGGCATGATCTGCTCTTGGCCATAGGAGTAGAGCAGGTTGTACTGTGAGGTATCCGGATTAATGGACCAGACGCGGAACTTCTCCCCTCCGGCAAGTTGGGGTCTGCGTCGAAGTTGCGCCGGACGCCCTTGGCGTCAGTAAAGGAGGTCATGCCGATGTGGAACTGACCATCGGCGCCGGTGGTGGTGGTATAAATCGGCGACGCCGTGCCGTCCTTTTCGAACCACTGGGCAAAGACTTTCACGCCAGACATGGGCGCAACGTTTGGATCGCTTAGGTTCGATTGCATGGTGCCGCCGGTCTGCAGGCCCACGAAGCCGTTCACAGAGCGGGTGCTTCCCGCGGGAACCGTGGTGTTTATGGCGGTTTCTTCGGAGGAACCTGGCGCTGCGGTCACCGCCTGGGCTGCAGGCTCATTATCGAGGAGGTTGGGTACAACAACGACCCCGCCCATAACTAGCGCGGCAGCCATGCCAGAGGCAGTGAGCATACGCCAGCGGCCGCTTAAATTAAGCCCGCTGAGTGCAGTTACAGAACGAGGTGGCCGAAAAGTTATTTTGGACATGACCAATGCTTTCTCTAATTCAGGTGTTGTCGCAGCTGTAGAGCAGACAGAGCGATAACAAAGTACGTGAGGAGGTTGGCTATTCGTAGAGGGATCGAATTACTCGAGATGTTATGTAGACGTATTGAGCTCCTTAGCAAAAACTTTAGAAATCTCTGTAAAACCCTTACCCAATAGCAGTAACAATTCCTAGCCGAGCAGCCACTGGAAAATATATGACCCTAATCACACTAAAATCACACTAAATTGATTAGACGTTCAGAGTTCTCATCCCGTAATGTTCGTTTTATTTCGCTATAACCTGCACTGATAGCCGGACGCGGCTGGAAAAATAAATTTCAGAAATACTTTGGAAAAACACCCCTGCCTACCCCCCTATGCAGGAGCGCTTGCCGACGCCATTTTCTTAAGCCCAGCCCGCCGGAACCAGGCCCACAATCGAGACAACCGAATAAACGAAAGCCAAGAAATAAACCACGATGATAACGCCCTGAATCAGCGGGTTTGCCAACGCGCCGACGCTCCAGCCGGGGGCACGATCACCCTTCTTGCGGGGGGCATTCAGCAACATCACCGGAATGATCGACATGATTGCACCCGCAAAGCCGCCCGCGTAGGACAGCGCTGCGACGAAACCGCCAAGACCCGCGATGGAGATAGCCAGCGGCGGTACAGCGGTCAGCGCCACGGCAATGCCACGCTGCGCGTTGTTGCCCTCCCAGTGCAAAATGTCGAGCACGTTGCGCATGGTGGTAAAACCAATCGCGAGGAAGGAGGTCAGCATCGCCGCCAACGCGAAGACATTGGCCAAGTAGTACGCGACCGGTCCAAGCGCCTCACCCCAGGCGATGGTAACAACCTCAGTAACGTCCATTCCCAGCAGACCCAAAGCCGCAAACGGCACAAGTGCCAGCGTAAAGCCGGTAATCACCATGCCGAGCACGATGGCGCGAGCTGTCTCCTGCGGCTTCGCCGGGTCCATGCCCTGTACCAGCTCCGGCACCACGTACTGAGCCAAGAACGAGAAGACGGCCAGGTTCAAAATAGGAACGATGAAGAACGGGTGAAGCACCAACAGGTTCTCGGCCTCGATTCCAGGTCCCAGAATGGTCCAGCCGCACAGCACGGCAATGATGATGGCCATACCTGCGGTAATAGCGCCTTCTGTGGCACCGGTGGTGTGCAGGCCGCGGTACATAACCCAAGACCCAAAGCCGAAGAAGATCAACGTACCTGCCAGCGGCGGCAGGCCGAAAATATTATTGATGAGGTCGCCGGAGCCCGAGGCGTAGGCGATGAGCGCGCCGACGCCGTTGACGATAATCGCCACGAAGACCAGCCAACGGCCCCACTGCCCCAGATAGTGCTCCGCCAAACCGGAAACCTGCAGAGGCGCTTTTGTGCGCATCGCACTTTCCGCAACATAAAGCATAGAAATCGTGGTCAGGGTACCCGCAACGAGAAGCGCAATAACGAGCGCCATGAATCCGCCGTTTCGCGCGGCATAGGGAATGGAAAGAATGCCTGCACCAATGTTGGTGCCAAAAATAAGGGCAATGCCTTGGACGAAACTCAAGGCCGGCTTCGCAGCCTGCGAAGCAGCCCCTCCAGACTTTTCAACAACCGTCATATTTTCTCCCGAATCTAAAATAGAAATATAAGTAACTGCGCATGGAACAACTGCGCCCCTCGGCACCCTCTCCTTTTTCTGCAAAAAGTGAGGGCGCCGAGGGGCAATGCCTGTAAAAATCAGCTCGCTGAGGCTTGCCGGTTAGAGCTAAGGCTTAGCGATGTAGCGCACGGAGATGTACTCCTCGATGCCTTCGGCACCACCTTCGCGGCCGAAGCCGGATTCCTTGATGCCCCCGAATGGAGCGGCCGCGTCAGAGATAGCGGAGCGGTTGATGCCCACCATGCCTGCCTCCAGCGCGTGTGCCAGGTATTCCGCGGTGTGGAAGTTCTCGGTGAAGGCATAGGCTGCCAAACCGAACTCGGTGTCGTTGGCCTTCGCCACGCCCTCTTCCAAAGTGGAGAAGGTGGTCACGGTGGCTACCGGCCCGAAGATCTCCTGGCGCAGAATCTCGGCGTCGTCAGGCACGTTCGCCAGAACGGTCGCTGGATAAAAGAAGCCGGCGCCATCCGGGCGCTCGCCGCCGGTGGTGGCGGTAGCACCCTGCTCGAGCGCGCGCTCGACCAACTGAGCCACTCCGTCGCGCTGCTTCGCGCTGATCAGCGGACCAAGCGTGGTGCTTTCTTCCAAACCATGGCCTGCCTGGATAGCAGCCATCTTCTCGGTCAGACGATCTGTGAACTCCTCAGCCACTGCCTCGTGCACGATGAAGCGGTTGGCCGCGATGCAAGCCTCACCGCCGTTGCGCATCTTCGCCTGCATTGCACAGTCAAGCACTAGGTCGAGGTTGGCGTCCTCGTGGACCAGGAACGGGGCATTGCCACCCAGCTCCATGGAGGTGCGTTGCAGACTATCGGCAGACTGGCGCACCAGAATCTTGCCCACGCCGGTCGAGCCGGTAAACGTCACCTTGCGCAGGCGCGGATCCGCCATGAGCTCGGAGGACAGCGCGCTCGACTGCGTGGTGGTCACGATGGAGAACACACCAGCCGGCACCTCGTGGCGAGCGAATACCTCTGCGATGACCTCACCCAACAGCAGCATGGTCAACGGGGTTTCCGCAGCGGGCTTAACCACGACCGGGCAGCCAGCGGCGAAGGCCGGGGCAATCTTGCGGGTGGCCATGGCCAGCGGGAAGTTCCACGGAGTGATTGCCAGCACTGGGCCCACCGGGGTGTGGGAGACGGTAATGGAGCCGTTGCCGGCCGGCGACTGCGAGTAGCGGCCCGGAATGCGAACTGCTTCCTCTGCGAACCAGCGCATGTACTCAGCACCATAGGCCACCTCGCCCAGCGCTTCCGCGTAAGGCTTTCCCATCTCCAAGGTCATCACGCGCGCGAAGTCTTCCTTGCGCTCAATAATGGCGTTGAAGATGTCAGTGAGGATGATAGAGCGCGTGCGCGGCGCAAAACCGGCCCACTCCTTTTGCGCGGCGTCGGCAAGCTCCAGCGCGCGCATCCAGTCAGCGGAGGTTCCATCTGCAACGTTGGCAATGACTTCTTCCGTTGCTGGGTCGAGGACCTCGAAAGTGGCGCCGCCGGTGGCTGCGACGTTCGTGCCCTCCAGCCAAAGGCCAATTGGCAGAGAACCCAACAGCTCAGAAACCTGCGAATAATCAAAGTTTGTCATTTGCTTCTACCCTTTTGGCTGCAGCCCAGACTTACTTGTACTCGTTGAACTGCTTGACCACTACCTGCAGGGCCTCGCGCCACAGATCCTCCGGGATGGCCAGGGAAGGCAGGAAGCGGATAACGTTGTGGTCAAGGCCGCAGGTGAGAATGAGGACGCCCTCTGCCTTTGCGGCATCTGCAATCTTGTGGACGAGCTCGGAGTCTGGCTCGCCATCAGCGGTGACGAACTCGAGTGCAAGCATGGCGCCACGGCCGCGGAACTCGGCGACGCGCTCGTCGCCCAGGATTGGCTCCAGCTCCTCGTGGGCAATCTTTTCCAGGTTCAGCGCGCGGGCGCCAAAGTCCTTCTCCTCAAATTCCTTGAGGGTGGCCAGCGCTGCGGCGCAGGAAACAGGGTTGCCGGTGTAGGTGCCGCCCAGGCCGCCTGGCTGCGGTGCATCCATAATCTCCGCGCGGCCGGTGACAGCGGAAAGCGGCATGCCGGAAGCAATACCCTTGGCGATGGTGACTAGGTCAGGGACGATGCCCTCGTGGTCGGAAGCGAACCAGGTGCCGGTGCGCATCATGCCAGCCTGAATCTCATCAACGATGAAGACAACGTCGTTGTCGTTGCACCACTTCTGGATAGCTGGCAGGTAGCCCTCAGCTGGGACCACGAAGCCGCCCTCGCCCTGAATTGGCTCGACCACAACGCAAGCGAGGTTGGCAGCGCCGACTTCCTGCTCGATCATCGTGATGGTGCGCTTTGCGGCTTCTTCGCCACTGAGTTGGTCGCGCAGCGGGTAGGACATCGGCGCGCGGTAGATTTCCGGCGCGAACGGGCCAAAGCCATTCTTGTACGGAGACTGCTTTGCGGTCATGGCCATGGTCAGGTTGGTGCGGCCGTGGAATGCGCGGTCCATGACCACGACGCCGCGCTTGCCGGTGTAGTTGCGGGCGATCTTCACGGCGTTTTCCACTGCTTCCGCACCGGAGTTGAATAGCGCGGTCTTCTTCGGGTGATCGCCCGGAGTAACCTCATTGAGCTTTTCAGCGACCTCAACGTAGGACTCGTACGGGGAGATGGTGAAAGAGGTGTGAGTGAAGTGCGCGACGGCCTCCTGCACGGCTTTGACGACGGCCGGGTTGGAAGCGCCCGCGGAGGTAACAGCGATGCCGGAGGCCAAGTCAATGAAACGGTTGCCGTCTGCATCGGCGAGGATGCCACCATCAGCGTCCACGACATAGCCCGGCAGCGCAGGCGCCATGCCAGCTGGGATGGCGTTCTTGCGGCGCTCATCAAGAGCAGCGCTGGCTGGCCCTGGGACCTCCTGCGCGAGGGGGCGGGTCTGCTCGATGCGGTATTCAAGTTCCTGCATGATTCTCCTTCAATCGTCTTGCTTTGTGATGTGAATCATTGTGGATGTCACAACTAGCCACAGGCCATGGACATCGCGTATATATTTTGGGGAAAAGACTATTCACTATGTCTATCGACGAGTTGCTGCAAGAAGGACCCGGCAATGAGCGAACTTCGCTTTCAATGGCTGTTTAACCAGCGCAAACTAAACCTGCGCCCGATTCTCGAAGGCCCGCGTGAGTTCACCACCATCCAAGCCAGCGAGTTGCGCGATCCCAGCGAGTTCACCACCCAGGGCGCCATCATCCTGACCTTGGGGCTAGCTTTCGAAAACTCACCCAGCGACTTTTCCGCCTATGCGCGCACCCTGGCGGCGGCGGGCGTGGGTGCCATTGGCTTCGGCACTGGCCTGACCTTCGCCACGGTTCCGCAGGAGCTTATCGACGCCGCGGCGCGCCACCACCTCACACTCTTCGAAGTTCCCCGCGCCACGCCTTTCATCTCCATTATCAACACGGTGACCACGGAGCAGACGCGCATCGAAAACAACTTGCAGTTCACGTTGCACCGTCAACAGGAGCGTTTGAATCAGGCGGCGTCGAATGGCACTAATGCGCTGCTGGAGCGTGCGTCAAAAGAACTCGGCGCTGCCGTGGCCGTGGCTAACGATTCAGGAAACGTCATCAATCGTCACGACTTAGACGAGCTTTCCGCCGCCGAGTTCGCTGTTGCCGCGGCAAGCCAAAGCTCGGGACGGACCTCAGGCGCGCGCTCGAGCATCACCAAAGACGGCACGACGATCGCCACCATCACCAACGTGTTTAATACCCACGGCCGGCGGCGCATCGCGCTTGCGGTATCCCGCGAGCAAAAATTCGACTCTTATGACCGCGCATTAACCCGCCACCTTGCCGGCTTGGCGGAGATGTTGCTACAAAACCGCGACTCTTCGGCCCGCATCATCCTAGGCGCTCTCGCCCTTGCCACGCAGGTCTCCGGCACCACGCCTGCGCTTGGCGCCACGGCTTTAGACGCCGCTTTCAACTCTGTGGCCTCCCACGGCCGTCTCCACCTCTGCCTGGTGCAGGCCGACTCCCCCACGCGTCTTAGCCGCGCGTTGGGGTTGGTGCATCGTGCGGCAAACAAAGGCGGCTATGCCTGCTTCGTGCTGCCTTTGGAAGGCACGGCGTCGGAAAGCGCGCTCATTGCCCTGCCTCCCGAAACCATCAACGCGCAAGAGCTCTTCGGGCGCTACGCCAAAAACCTGCAGGTATCCGTACTCAAGGACACTCCGTGGGAGGAAATCAGCGCCGACCGCGTAACGGCCCTGAAGACCCACGCGCGCAGCCTGCCTCCTGGAACCATGGCGGAGTTTAGCTCCGACGCCCCCGCCTGGCTCGGTGAATCCGCAGTCCACGAGGCCTTGGGAAAGCGCCGCGCCGCGATCGTCGGAAAGCTTAAGCACCATGACGCCGCACACAATACGGAGCTGCTACGCACCTTGCGCACCTACTTGCTTGCCGACGCCCAGCTAGCCGCCGCTGCCAGCGAGCTTAATGTGCACCGCCACACCGTGCGCGCCCGTATCGAAAAAGTCCAAGCCCTGTGCGGCATCGATCTTGCCAACCCCGTGATTCGGGCGGAGACACTGCTACTTTGCCTTGGTTCTTGAGTATTTTTTCGTTCATCTTTAGTTAGCCAAGTTTTCACCCCACCGGTAGCGGGTTTTAACCTGCGCGGCTTAGCTTCTCCAAAGTGGTTATTAAACAATCGGAGCATAGTCCCGATACAGCTGCTTTACGCAAGAAAGCAGAGGGTAAAAAGCGCCAAGAGTGGTGGCTCGCGCTAGTACTCTTAGCCCCCAACCTCATTTTGTTGGGAATCTTTACCTATCGCCCACTCATCGACAATATCCGGCTTTCCTTTTTTAACTGGAATATCTCGAGCCCAACGTCGACATTCGTAGGTTTTCAGAACTACGTTGAGTGGTTCACGCGCGATGATACCAAGACCATCATCGCGAATACCCTCATCTTTACTTTCTTTGCCGTAATCGGCTCCCTGGTATTGGGGCTCGCGCTAGCTCTCTTGCTCAATCAAAACTTGAAGGGCCGCAATTTCACCCGATCGGTGGTCTTCGCGCCTTTCGCGATTTCCGGAGCTGCCATCGGCATTGCTTTCCAGTTCATCTTCGATCCCAACTTCGGGCTTATTCAAGAGATGCTCAGTTGGGTAGGCGTTGAAAGTCCTAACTTCTATGCAATACCCGGTTGGGCGCTGTTCATGGTGACTTTCACTTTCGTGTGGAAGAACCTGGGCTATACCTTTGTCATTTATTTGGCTGCTCTACAAGGCCTTTCCAAGGACTTGGACGAGGCCGCGGCTATCGACGGCGCGTCCACCTGGACGCGTTTCCGCCGCGTGACGCTGCCACAGCTTCGCCCCACTACTTTCTTTCTTTCGATCACGGTGACGCTGAACTCTGTACAGGTCTTCGACATCATCAACGTAATGACCCGTGGCGGCCCACAGGGTAACGGCACTACCACTCTTGTGTTCCAGATTTATCAAGAGACCTTCGTGACCTTCCGCGCTGGCTACGGCGCTACCGCCGCCACAATCACGTTCTTGATCTTGCTGACCATCACCTTGATCCAGGTACGCATCATGGACAAGCAAAACCACTAATGGGAGCGAAGCCTTAATGGATAACACCCTTAAAAAAGTTTTTGGATACATCGGCATCGTCGCCGTCCTCCTGCTGGTTGGCCTACCGCTGTTTTGGATTTTGATGACCTCCTTCAAAGCCAAAGGCGACATCTACACGGATCCAGTAAATTGGCTTCCCCCCAGCTGGGAAACCGCGAACTACAAAGACGCAACCACCCGCGTTCCTTTCTGGACGTACCTGCGCAACTCGGTGCTCATCACAGCTGTGCTGTCTGTGCTGAAGATCGTGCTTGGCGTGATTTCTGCATATGCGCTGGCAATCCTGCGTTTTCCGGGTCGCAACATCGTCTTCCTAGTAGTCATTTCAGCGCTGATGGTACCTTCCGAAATCACCGTCATTTCCAATTACGCACTGGTCAACGCGCTGGGCTGGCGAAATACCTTCGCAGGCATCATCGTGCCTTTGGCTGGCGTCGCATTCGGCACCTTCCTGATGCGCAATCACTTCTTATCGCTGCCCTTTGAACTGGTTGAGGCCGCAAGAATGGACGGCGCTGGACCTATTCGCCTGCTGACAAAGGTCTTGCTTCCGATCTCTTGGCCAACGTTGACAGCCTTCGCAGTGATCACCATCGTCAACGAATGGAACCAATACCTGTGGCCATTCTTGATGTCCGATACTGCCGACGTCGCGCCGCTACAGGTGGGACTAACCATGCTGCAAAACAACGACGGCGTCACCAACTGGGGTCCAGTTATGGCCGCCACCATCCTCACCATCATTCCGATTCTCATCATCTTCCTGGCCCTTCAGAAATACATGATCAAGGGCCTTACCACTGGTGCCGTCAAGGGATAGCCGCAGATGGTTACCTCAACCACGCTCGCCGTTTAATCTTTCTATTTCTACAAGGAGTTAATTCATGGACCGCCGTTCATTCCTCTCTGTTCTTGCACTGAGCACCGCCTCGGTTTCTCTGACTGCCTGCGCAGGCACTTCCTCCACTGACCCACAGGCTAAGAAGAATTCCTCTGGTTCCGGGGAAGTCACCGAGCTGACCTGGTGGTCCAACCACCCGGGTTCCTCGAAGGACATCGAGACCGAGATCATCTCCCGCTTCGAAAAAGAAAACCCGGACATCAAAATCAACCTGATTGATGCCGGCAAGAACTACGAAGAAGCAGCCCAAAAGTTTAACGCGGCACTGACCGGCAGCGACCTTCCCGACATCGTGGTTCTCTCCGATGTCTGGTGGTACAACTTCGCTATCAACGGTCAGATCGCGAACGTCGACGAGCTCGCCAAGGAAGCAAACGTCGACCTTTCCTCCTACGTGCAGCCACTGTATGAGGACTACGCCTACGACGGCGGCCACTTTGCACTGCCATTTGCCCGCTCTACTCCGCTCTTCTACTACAACAAGGACGCATGGAAGAAGGCGGGTCTACCTGACCGCGGACCAAAGTCTTGGGACGAGATGGATAAGTGGGCTACAAAGCTCGCGGATGCAAACCCCGATATGCAAGCCTTTGGCTGGGGCGATGCTGTTGACTACCTGGGTTGGATCTTCCAGGGGCCGCTGTGGTCCAAGGGCGGCGCATACTCCGATGAATGGGAGCTCAAGTTCACTGATCCCAAGACCATCGAAGCCGTCGAGTGGCTGAAGAAGGTCACCGATGAAAAAGAAGGCTACTCCTACGTGGGCAACGATATGGCGATGGAATTTTCCACCGGCCGCGCCGCTGCCACGGTGCTGTCCACCGGTGATCTCAGCGGCATCACCGAAAACGCCAAGTTCGACTTGGGCACCGCGTTCCTGCCGAACCCAAACGGCGATGGTGCTTGCCCAACCGGCGGAGCTGGTCTGGCTATCCCAGCCGGCATCGACAAGAATCGCCAAATCGCAGCGATCAAGTTCATCGACTTTGTAACCAACGACCAAAACACTTCCTACTGGTCGCAGAACGTCGGTTACATGCCCGTGCGCAAGACTGCAATGGAACTGGATGAGCAAAAGAAGTTCATGGAAGAAAACCCGAACTTCAAGACTGCTATTGAACAGCTACCGGATACCCGTCCACAGGATTACGCACGTGTATTCCTCCCCGGCGCCGATCAGGAAATCGGCGGTGCCTTCGAGAAGATCGTGACCAACCGCGATGACGTCAAGAAGACCCTAACCGATCTGGAAAAGACACTGCAGTCTATCTACGACAACCAGGTCAAGCCGGTCATCAAGAAGTAATTCATCTCGCCGCCCCGTCTTCGTACCTGAACTGAGAGGAAACCATGGCAACTGTCACTTTTGATGGTGTCTCGCGGATTTATTCCAAGGACGCCGAACGCCCCGCTGTCGATTCGCTCAACCTCGACATCGCCGACGGCGAGTTCCTTGTGCTCGTCGGACCGTCTGGTTGCGGAAAATCAACGAGTCTTCGCATGCTCGCTGGACTGGAGCCAACCGATTCCGGCTCCATCCGCATCGACGGCAAGGACGTCACGGGCGTTAGCCCATCCGATCGTGATGTTGCCATGGTCTTCCAGAACTACGCCCTCTACCCCAACATGACCGTTGCCCAGAACATGAGCTTCGCCTTGGAAAACCGGAAGATGAACAAAGCCCTCATCAAGGAGCGCGTTCAGGAAGCGGCGAAGATCCTGCAGATGGAAGACCTACTCGACCGCAAACCTGCAAACTTGTCGGGCGGCCAACGCCAACGCGTAGCGATGGGGCGCGCTATTGTGCGCGAACCGGCGGTGTTCTGCATGGACGAACCACTGTCTAACCTCGATGCCAAGCTGCGCGTATCTACCCGTGCGCAGATTTCCGAATTACAGCGACGCCTCGGTACCACGACGGTTTATGTCACCCATGACCAGACAGAGGCTATGACCATGGGCGACCGCGTGGCGGTACTAAATGCGGGTGTTCTGCAACAAGTAGCACCAACTCGGGAAATTTATGACCGTCCCGCTAATACCTTCGTCGCGGGATTCATCGGATCGCCTGCAATGAACCTCTATGACATCAACGCTTCCGTTCTGCGCCGCTGGGGTTTCGAGCAAGCGCCAGAAGGTCCACTTACGGTGGGCATTCGCCCTGAAGATTGGAAGCAGAGTTCTGAAGGCGAAGGCGGCGTAAAGTTTGTCATTCACCATGTTGAGGAACTTGGCCACGAGTCTTACCTCTACGGCGATCTCACTGGCGAGGACGGCACGGTGTTTAGCTCCACTACTCGTCTGGGTGGCAATACCGGTGTGCTCGTGGAACCGCGCAGCCATCAAAGCATCGGCGAAACCATCTGGCTGAAGCCAAATACCTCGAACGTGCATATCTTCGACCGCGAAAGCGGCAACCGCATCAACTAATGGGCAAGGACTAGAGGCAAACGGCAAGCTTCCATAAACCGCCAGTGATTGCACAGGCAGTCCCAGCGACCTAACAGCCACACATCATTGCTGTGCCAGCTGCATGCCTCATACTTTTGTTGTGCGTTTGAGAGAGCGCATGAGAGAGATAGAGAGAACCCCTCAGCTTCCGGAGGGCAGCCTTGGCTGATAATCGGAGGCGTTTAGAGAGAGACAGCGATAGCGCCCAGAGCCTTTTCGAAGACCTGGGCGCTTTCGTTGTGCAAAATCTAGCGATATACAAACCTACTATCTTTTGCACAGCGTTCTTGCGCCGGTTTCTGGGTTTTGAGGGCTCATAATTTGCGCGTGTGTTTGAGAGAACGCGCAAAGAGAGATAGAGAACAGTGCGGTACCAGCTTCCTCGAGGCAAGGCTTTCGAGATGACTAAGGAATTGCTCCGTCCTCTTGCCGTAACTGCAATCGTCGCTCTGTCCTTAAACAGCACGGTCGTGCCTACTGCCCAAGGGTTTAGCTCCGGGTCATCGTTTGGGGGTTCCTACCTCGGTGGCTTTGGAAAGAGCGAGTGGGTCAGCCCAGTGGGAATGATCGCCCGCGTAGAAAACGGCGAAATCGTGATGGACCGTCCGCTCAACGAGGGCGATGACGTCGAACAACTCGTAAAATACGGGCACGCTGACAACCTCACGCTGCTGCCAAGCGACATCGGCAGCTGGGGCGAAAGCTACTTCCCGATTCTGGATCAGAAGGTTCTCGCTGGCAAGATTTCGCTGCGCTTTATCCGGGGCTGCTGGGGTCTTAGAGTATGTTCAACGCGCAGACCGCCTCAATTGAGGTTCGCGTATCCCGCGAAATTACTGCCGATTGGAATGCTATAAAACCGGCAACCGTTGTAATCGCGGGCCGTGGCGGCTGGCAAGCGCGCAGGTAACGCCGCTGGACAAGTAACTCGAGCCAGGTGTTTTAGGTCAGCGCGCCCTCAACCAGGCGCGCTGCCACGTGGGTAAATACATCAAGACCTGCAACGCAGTCTTCATCCTTGGTGTATTCCGCCTCATTGTGGGAGACGCCGTCAACGCTTGGGATAAAGAGCATGACGGTCGGTACGTGCTCCTTCATATTCGTCGAGTCGTGCCCAGCCACGGTGAAGAAGATCTCCTGGTGAGAATAGCCCAGCTCTTCAACCACTTCACGCGCAAGTTCCACACCGGCCTCTGGATACGGGTTGAGCGCCCACTCATGGGTAGTGTTCAGCTCAACACGGGTACGGGACTCTTCTTCCGCTGCCGCAATAATCTCCCGAACGCGCTTCTGCGCGGTCTCCAGCGTCTCGCTATTCGGCGAGCGTAGGTCGATATTGAAGCGCACCTCACGGGCAATGGTCACCGGCGAGTTTGGCTCCAAGGTCAGCTGGGACACAGATGCCTGAAGCTCAAACTCTGGAAACTCTCGCGTTAAACGCTGTACTTCGGCAATGATGAGAGAAGCGCCAAACAGCGCATCACGACGATCCACCATCATGGTGGAACCGGTATGTCCCTGCTCACCGTGCACTACCGCCTGGAACTTCTTCGCGCCCCAGGTCGCGGTCACCAGGCCGATGGTGTTGCCAGCAGCCTCCAAACCCTTGCCCTGTTCAACATGGATTTCGCCATAGGAAACCACCTTCGGGGCCTGCTCGACCGGGGTCCATTTCGCTTCCTCAAAAGCCTCTGCCACGGTGGTTCCTGCAAGGTCCGTCGATTCCAGCGCCTTTTCCAACGGCATAACTCCGGTGAACACGGAGCTGCCCATCATGGACGGAGAAAAACGCGAGCCTTCCTCGTTGAACCAGTTGATTACGGCCAGGTTATAACGCGGCGAAATCTTCCCCTCTTCCGCATGGCGGGCCACCCGGTTTGCCGCATGCGCTGCCGCCAGCACGCCGTATGCACCGTCATAGCGCCCGGCCAAAGGCTGTGAATCGAGGTGCGAACCCAGGCCTACAAAAGGCGCGTCCGGAACGAACTCGAAGAGACCGTACTGATTGCCAATCTCGTCGTAGTGCACGCGCGCACCCATCGACTCCAGCACCTGCGCAAACCACGCACGATTAACGCGGTCGCCTTCGCTCGCAGCCTGCCTTTCGACGCCACCTCCCGCAGTCGCGCCGTTCGCCGACATCTCACGAAAGTCCGCCAGGTACTGTTCATCAGTTGTTGCTCGCATTATGTATTCCTTTCCGAGTTAATTCGCAATGTGTATTAGATTTTTTGGGTTTTAGAAGCTTCCGTAGCGAAGTTCGCCACCGACCACAGTCGCCAGAATTTCTATCTCAGATAGCGCTTCCACTTGTGTTTCCAGTGGGTTCGAGCCCAACAGAACGAAATCCGCGAGCTGCCCGGGCTTTATTTGTCCCTTTCGGCCTGCCCAGCCTGTAGCTGCCGCTGAACCCGCGGTATACGCGTAAAGAGCTTCAGATACGGTGATCTTGTCTGCAGGCCCATATTCATTGCCCGCAGCAGTAGTTCTTTGCGCGAAAGCTTGCATGACTTCGAGTGGGATACCACGCGTCACCGGTTGATCTGAACTACCAGGCAGAGTCATTCCGGCATCAAGGAGACGCTTAGCTGGATAAGACAGCTCTACACGCTTGGCACCGAGTTTCTGCGCCATTGCATCACCGAATTCTTTAATGAAATACGGCTGTGGGACCAGAACTACAGGCAGCTTCGCCAAGCGATCAATCTGTTCTGCTCTAACAACGCCTCCATGTTCGATTCGGTGCGGAATCTTGGGTGCGCCGTGCACACGAATGGCTTCTTCGAGCGTTTCAATCGCGAAGTCAACCGCAGCATCACCGATTGCGTGTAAAGCGAGTGACCATCCGGCGCCCGCTGCCATTAAGGCATTACGCTTGATTAGCTCCGGGTCGCCTTGAAAATAGCCTGAATGCTGGCAGCACTCATAATTCTCCGTCATCGCAGCCGTAGTCCCAAGCAGGGAGCCGTCCGTAAAAATCTTGGTGGGGCCAATTTGCAACCATTCGTTACCGAGCCCGCTTCGGATGCCGGCGTCGATACCCCAACCTATGCCATCAGTTTGATGCCCATCGAGTTCGTGGAGAACATCCATGGTCACCATTACCTGCGTACGGACTTGTAAATCAGCAGCTTGGTAAGCCGCAATCTCGCGAGGGCTATGTCCAATCCATCCGCCCGCTACACCAGCATCAGTAACTGACGTAATTCCTCGTTCGAGGTAAACTTGGTGCGCTCGTTCCAATGCACTTGAAATCTCAGTTTGAGATTCAGGCAAAAGCACCTGCTGAATCGGGCGCATCGCATTTTCGTCCAGCAAACCAGTACATCGACCAGCTGAATCGCGAACGAATTCTCCGCCTTCTACTGTCGGCGGCGCCGCAGGATCAATTCCCGCTAATTCGAGTGCACGAGTATTAACGGTATAAGCATGGCCAGAGTTGTGTTTGATAAGAAGCGGACGTCCAGCGGCCGCGCGATCCAACTCGCTAAGTTCAAGGGTCTGTCCACCCAAGCTAGATGCGACGAAGCCCGAAGCAATAATCCATTCGCCAGAAGGCTCAGCGGAGGCAACTGCATCATATACATCTTGCGCGCTAACAACCTTGGACAAATCAACTTCCATGAGCGTTTGCCCGAACCACACGGAGTGCGAATGCACATCGTTAAACCCTGGGGTAAGGACTTTTCCTTGTGCATCCCAACGTTCACCCGGAAGAGCTAACGCAGCATCATCAAGGGCAAGTATCTTCCCATTCGCGAAGGCAATCGCATGCGCTTCAGGGTAAGACGGATCCTGAGTCAGTACATGAGCATCGTAGATGATAGTGATTTGATTCTGATTCATTCACTCCTCCTTACTTATGCTGCAAGTCACACTAAGCGAAGAAGGGCAGCTGCACAGTCATTTCCCACAAATTGAGTCATTTTCCCACCCTTTAGCCAGTAGTGTTGTGCATATGCACGATGGCGATTGGGAAAGAATCCTCAAAGAAGTTCAGTCAGACATCCCAGGATTGGTCGATGACTTCATTGCTGATTTCAGCAGTCTTGGCAGCTATGGCAACTCCCCTGTCAGTGAGAAAGAACTTCGCCGCACTGCTTTTGAGGTGCTCACCATGCTGATGGAGGCCATCGCAGGCACACTGGACGACACGACTTTTCGCCAGCATGCAGACGCCTTAGGACGCAGACGCGCGCAGCAAGGCGTCCCCATCAGCACGCTCATAGATGCAGTTCAACTGGATTTTCTGGTGATTTGGAACCGCATCCGTCAAGCCGCCGGAGGAAACCAAGAAGTACTTATCTCTCACGTGGACCAACTGCACAATGCGGTCGCAAAATACAATTTCTTCGTTCGCGATGGCTTCCGGAGAGAAAATGCCCGTATTGCGCAAGATTTACGCCTAGCCAACGCCCGCCATCTCGACAAATTATTCTCCTCCGCCTCCATTGACACCATCACAATCAAGGAAATAGCCCAAGCAATAGGCTGCGACGCACATAGCAATTTCAAAGTCGTCGTTTTCCACGCAAACAGCGCCTTGAAAGCTCGAGACGCACTCGAACTTGCAACAGCGGAAGGAAAGATCTTCGGCTATCCGCACAATGGTTTATTCACCGCTTTCTGGCCCATAAGCGCCGAGAATCAGCCGAACATTCCAGCATTACCCAGCGCTGTTTTCAGTAAGGTCGAAGGGCTTGCAAATGTCCGCGATGCAGTACTAGCTAGCCCCAAACTCTTTGAGGCTTCACGCACGCCCACACAGCCGACCCCAGCCCATGAACTATCTTGGGCAATTGCAGGAAGCGCACTCGCATCTTTTCCCGGTTCGAAGCAAAACGAGCTAAGCGCCGATATTACGAAGTTACGCAATTCCAACTCCCCGGCCCTAGAAACTGTAGAAGCTTATCTTCGCACCGGCTCAATCAAACAAACAGCAGCCATCAGCTACTGCCACCGCAACACTGTCATCAATCGGCTCAGCCAATTCGCAGATGCAACAGGCTACGACGTCACGCGTCCTTACGACGCTGCCGCAGTCATTCTCGCGCTCAACTATAACCCGGTAACCACTTTCTAATCCTCTTCCCCCGCCTCTCGATCCACACGGCAAACACGCCCTTCAAGCCATGGGCTGTGCAATTGCACAGCCCATGTTCAATCCGCAGGAAAAAATCCCAACTTTTATATTTTTCATCCCGCTACAATTTCTCCACCGTTATTGTGTTATCCACACCACACCTTAACGACAGGAGGGAATATCTTGACTGGCCCGACCGCTCCCCTAGACACTCAGTCTTCAACCCCCGAGCAAGTCGAAGTCAACTCCAAAGACGTATTCAAAATTGCTAGCTCAGCATTCATTGGTACCGCGCTTGAGTGGTATGACTTCTTCCTGTTCGGCACCGCCTCAGCATTGGTCTTCAATGACCTCTTCTTCTCCGACGCCAGCGAAACCACAGCA
>NZ_KV800714.1:202573-202854 GCF_001810285.1 Corynebacterium sp. HMSC071F07 | reverse complement strand
GGATGGGACGTCGCCCAGCACTTCTCATCTCGATTGTCGCTATCGGCGTAGCAACGGGCTTAATCGGCCTATTACCTAATTACAATTCAATCGGCATTTGGGCTCCGATTGCGCTAACCGTTCTACGTCTTGTACAGGGAATTGCAGTTGGTGGCGAGTGGGGCGGCGCCACCACGATGGCAATTGAACACGCACCTGCAGAAAAGCGAGGGCGCTACGCCGCATTCGTCCAAATTGGCTCGCCCGCTGGCACGCTCCTTTCTTCTGGCGTCTTCTCCCTC
>NZ_KV800714.1:201641-202473 GCF_001810285.1 Corynebacterium sp. HMSC071F07 | reverse complement strand
TCCTCATGCTGCCTGATGACGCAGTTTCAAGCTGGGGTTGGCGCATTCCTTTCTTGATCGCGTTCCCATTCCTCGCAATTGCGCTTTATATCCGCACAAAAGTAGAGGAATCTCCGGTCTATCAAGCCTTGGAGAAGGAAGCAGAAGAAGATGAAGCGAAACACAAAGGATCCCTCAAAGAACTATTTACCGAGCACTTCGGGCAAATAGTTCTTGCCGCTGCAGCAGCCCTGCTCGGAATCGGCGGGTTCTTCGTATTGACCACCTACACCATCAGTTACGCCACAATCACCTTGAACTTCGAGCGCCAAACGGTAGTCAATGCGACGCTCGCTGCCGCTGTTTGCCAGATCTTCATCAACCTTTACTTTGGCCGGCTCGGCGAGAAGATCGGGCCAGGCAAAGTAATGGGCTGGGGAGGTATTGCAACTGCTGTCATGGCCTATCCCATCTGGGCAATGATCGACTCTGGAAACGCAGCCTTGTTAACTGTGGCTGTCTGTCTCGGCCTCTCGTTAGTAACGAGCACCTACTCTGTCTCCGGCGTTCTTTTGTCCGAAATCTTCCCAGCGAACGTCCGCTATTCCGGCGTCGCTATCGCTGCAAACATCGCTGGAGCAATTTCCGGACTCCTGCCGTTTATCGCGACTGCAATGAACGCTTCAAACGAGACGCCAAGCTCGATTCCTGGAGTTATCATCCTCGTGGCAATCTCCCTGATTACAGCGTTGGGCTCATTCTGGGCTGAGCGTCACCGTCGTACCGATGACGTGGTCGTTAAAGACTAATATCGAGCTCCGTGAGCTCTGAACTAACTTCTTCCACCCTCGGC
>NZ_KV800714.1:178462-201541 GCF_001810285.1 Corynebacterium sp. HMSC071F07 | reverse complement strand
GGCGGGGGTTGCAGCATTGAACCTGTTTGGCTTTTTCGTTGAAGTGGCCATGGCCTGGCACATCGGGTCAGCTTCGCTGCTGGCCGACGCCGCGGATTTCCTCGAAGACTTCCTCATCAACACACTCGTCTTGGCGGCGCTTGGATGGTCGGTAGCGGGGCGTCGGAAAGCAAGTTACGGGCTTGCGGGACTTATCCTCATTCCGGCAATCGCGGCCTTTGCCACTGCAATCTGGAAGATGATTAGCGGCACTCCGCCAGAAGCCTTCCTGCTTTCCGGTACCGCGGTATTTGCTATGCTCATCAACCTACTTTGCGCGGTATTGCTACTTAGCCTGCGCAAGCATGGAAGCGCGCTGACCAAGGGCGCCTGGCTGGCGGCCCGTAACGACGTAGCGGCCAATCTTCTTATCCTGCTGGCTGGCGTTATCACCATCTGGTGGTTTAGCCCGTGGCCGGACATCGCTGTCGGCATTGTAGTAGGCGCTATCAACTTGAGCGCTGCGAAGGAAGTTCTAGAAGCCGCCCAGGCAGAAGACCCAGAACTAGAGCTAGAGGAATAATCCCCATTTCAGAGGGCACTTGGGACTTTTACCGCATACTCCTTATCAGAATCGCTGACCTCGATAAGGAAGGAACCTAGATCTCTCATGCAGTCCCAGACCACGCAGATGCCAGCTCTAATGCCTGAACGCATCGCACAGGAACGCTCCCGGATTCAGTCCAACAAGAAGGCAATGGCGCGCGTCGCCAAGCTCGAGCGTGAAGCCTTGTCTAAGGCACGCAAGCAGGAACGCGACTTCGATACCGTGTTCCTAGGCATCCTGTCTGGGGCCCTGCTGGTCTACATGGCGCTGATGGCTGCCGCTTTGGTTTAGGTGAGAATGCCGTGGTGACCACGATGGACATTCCCAACCGATACCGCAGCAACGCCTTCGCGGAAAAAGCCCGCGAATCGGCACGCATGGCAAAGGCTTTGGAGACCGCCAAGCGGGAGGAGCAAGAGGCCGGACGCGGCACCACCTATCTGTTGGCCGTGCTGTGCGCATTGGTAGGTATCAGCATCTTCATCAAGTTTTGGCCGTGGGTTTTGGTTTTCTGCGCCGTCGTCATCGCGACGATTATCGTCGTTGCGCTTCTCCCCGCCTCCTACGACGAGTCCCACCCCCAGACGGGTGCAACACGAGATTCCTGAATCTTTTGCGAATTATGCAAATCTTATTCACTACCAGCAGCATGAATGATATGTATGATTCAAATTACTATTCATTTCATTATGTGACCCATAACTCATAAGGGTTTAGTTACTGTTGCCTCCAGCACCAAATACTTGAAAAAGGAAGGCACAGATTTACATGATGGATTCTGTTGAAACCTCCGGTAACAAAGACGGACAGCAACTCGGCGCTTGGTCAGAGGTAGGCAAACTCCGCCAGGTAATGGTCTGCCGCCCCGGCTTGGCACACGAGAGGCTCACTCCAAACAACTGCAAGGAGCTGCTTTTCGACGACGTCCTGTGGGTCGAGGAAGCGCAACGCCACCACGATGAGTTCGTCGCCCGCATGGAAGAGCGCGGCGTCGAGGTGTTGCACATGCGCATCCTGCTAGAAGAAACGCTGGCGACCAAGGAAGGCCGCGAGTTCATCCTCGGCAACAAGCTACTGGATAAGAACGTCGGCGTGGGCGTGGGCAGCGAATTGCGCGAGTGGTTTAGCGGGCTGGACAACAAGACTCTGGCCGAACTTCTCATCGGCGGAGTGCCTTTCAACGAAATCCCCAAAGGCCTCGGCCACGGCGTCATTGACACCATGCGCAACGTGTACGCTCCCGATGAGTTCGCGCTGCGTCCTCTGCCCAATAGCCAGTTCTCCCGCGATAACTCCGCCTGGATTTACGGCGGTGTCTCGCTGAATCCGATGCGCCTTCCTGCCCGCCACCAGGAGACGATGCTCACGCGTGCTATCTACCGCTACCATCCGCGCTTTGCCAACGCATCCTTTGAGTTCTGGTACGGCGACACGGACGAGGACCCAGGCCTTGCCGCCCTCGAAGGCGGCGACATCATGCCGGTGGGCAATGGTGCAGTCCTAGTGGGCATGGGCGAGCGCACTACTTGGCAGGGTGTGAGCCGCTTGGCCAGCAACCTGTTCAATGCGGGTGCAGCAGAAAAGGTCATCATCGCAGCCATGGCCCCAGATCGCGCCTCGATGCACCTGGATACCGTGTTCACCTTCCTCGACGCCGACAAGGCCACCGCCTATCCGCGCGTGGTGGATACCATCCGTCCGCTTATCCTGCGCCCTGCAGATGATCAGAAGAAGCTGGAACTCGAAAGCCCAGACAAGCACTTCGTCACGGTGGTCGAGGAAGCGCTCGGCCTGGATAAGCTCCACGTCGTAGAAACTGGCGGCAATTCCTATGCCGCGGCGCGTGAGCAGTGGGATGACGCCAACAACGTGGTTGCCTTGGAGCCCGGAGTGGTCGTGGCTTACGATCGCAACAAACACACCAATGCCAAGCTTCGCGACGCCGGCGTCGAAGTCATCGAGATCGGCTCCGCCGAACTGGGCCGTGGTCGCGGTGGCGGACACTGCATGACCTGCCCTATCGTGCGCGATGCAGTGGACTACTAAGGGGAGAACTAGCCGATGACAACTTTTGACACTGCCGCGCCCGCCGCGGACGAGACCGCATCTACTGCCTCCCCAGTAGGTCGCGAGGGAAAGAAGACCGAAGGTACTGCGCTGGGCTGGGTGCTCGCGCTCTTCGGCACCGCGATGGGCGCAGGTATCCTCTTCCTTCCGCTACAGGCGGGCACCTTTGGCTTCTGGCCGCTGGCCTTTGCTACGGCCATCATCTTCCCAGTGGTCTATTTCTCCCACCGCACCTACGCGCGCATCGTCTCGGGCGCTCCGGTCAAAGACCACGGGCTTGACGTCCTCGAGCTGGTACGCAAGTACTTGGGCCGGCATACCGGCCTCTTCGTGGCATTGATGTACTCGCTGGCGAACATCCCCACGGTGTTCATCTACGCCATCTCGTTGACCAACGCCATCGACAGCTTCATTGTCAATCAGCTCCACGGACCATCCATTAACCGCTGGGTTCTTTCGGTCCTGTGCGTGGGCATCCTGACCGGCATCTTCGCCATCGGCCGCAAGCCCATGCTGTGGCTGGCGCAGGCACTGGTCTATCCGCTCATCATCTCTTTGGCTGCTACCTCGATTTATCTGATCCCGCAGTGGGACCTGCGTTCCTTCATGGAAGTGGAATATCAAGATGGCAGCTGGCCTTATATTCTGCTGGGCTCGGTGCTGATTCTGCCGGTTCTTGCCTTTTCTTTCTCGCACATGGCCGGCCTTTCCCAATTCTCCGTGGATATGCAGCCAACCTACGGCGAGAAGACGGAAAAGCGCGTTACCCGCATCGAGCTCTACACCGCCGCTCTGCTGGTCATCTTCACGATGTTCTTTGTCTGGTCCTGCGTGTTGGCCTTGGGCGCCGATGGCATGAAGGAAGCAACGGAGCAGAACCTGCCCGTGCTGTCCTACTTCGCCAACGTCACCGGCGTACCGCTGCTTGCCTGGCTGGCCCCGATGGTCGTTATCTTCGCGATTATTACCTCTTACTTCGGCACCATGCTCGGCGCTGAGGAGGGCACCTCTTACATGGTGCGCCTCATCGCGCCACGCACTGCGAACCGTCTGAACCGCCGCGGATTGCTCACCATCGTCTACACGTTCATCTTTGTCACCGGCACGCTGGTCTCGGTGTTCAATCCGCCAATTCTCAACCTCATCTACTTGGTGGGTGGCGTCTTCGATGCGGTGCTTATCTTCCTGCTTCCGGTCTACATGTTCCACCGGGTCAAGGAGTACAAGGCCTACCGCCATGACCCGTGGAACTACTTTGTGTTCTTCTTTGGTTCGGTGATTCTGGCAGTCACCATCTGGGACCTGTTCTAGTCCGCTTTCTGAATCGGACGGTTTGGGTTGGTCTGGGTTTCCAGGACGTCGTCAAGCAAGCCAAAGAAGCTTTCGCGGTCCGCCTTTTCGATGACCGTCGCGTTAGCTTCCAAGCCAAAGGTCTCCCACGCCATTGCCGCATAGCCTCGCGTAATCCCGTTGCCCGTGACCACGTCTACCTTGTAGCGCCCGGATTCTTGGATGAGTTCTGGGTGCAACAGCGTTGCTAGCGTCATCGAATCCGGGTGGGTGGAACCGCCAATACCGGCGGCTTCATCGAAGTCCAAGGTGGTATCGCACATGGCCTTGAAAAACTTGGCAATCGGGGTACCCACCGCGACCTTTTGGTCATACTCTGCACGCGGCATGGTGGCGTCATTGAAGGTCACTGGATCCCATGGCATCACGACGATGTCCGCGAAGCCGGCGCTGAAGACAATCTGCGCCGCTTCCGGGTCGACGTAAAAGTTAAACTCCGCGGCCGGCGTAATGTTTCCACGGCCATTGTTGGAACCGCCCATGATGTAGAGCGACTTCACGTTCTTCACAAAGTTGCGGTCTTTGACCACTGCCGTTGCGATATTCGTCAGCGGCCCGATTGCCACCACGGACACCTCGCCTGGGTTCTCCGCGGTGATACGCAACAGGGCGTCGACAGCATGCTCTTTTTCTACCTCGCAGCCCGAGTAGTCCATGCTGAGGCCTCCCGAACCGTCACCGTGCACGTCTTCTGCCGAGGCCCACTCCTGCAGCATCGGCTGCGAGCAACCGGCATAGATAGGCACCTCGCCCAGCTTGCCCGCCGCATTCAAGGTCATGTGCGCATTCTTAATCTGCTGCTCAAAGCCCACGTTGCCAGCCACCATCGTGATGGCACGGAAATCCGCGCGCTTGTCCAACAATCCAACCAAGATTGCTACGCAATCGTCTTGGGCGGTATCGGTATCGAGAATGAAAGGAACAGTAGACATTATCTTCCTTAAGCAGTGTGGACATCGGCTAGTTAGGCCTCCAATTTATCCTGTGCACGGGCGCGCAAAAAAGCGCGCAAGGAGAACCTTGCGCGCTTTGGAGGTTAGCCCCGAGAAGGCGGAACCGGAGCACCCTTCGGAGGAAGCACCTTGGGGTACTTCTTCGAAGCTGCGGTCTGGCCAGCGGCAAGCGGCTTAACGCCAGATTCCTCAGCCTTTGGGGTGGCAGCGCCCGGCTGCTCACGCCACGGAGTGGGGTCCCAGTTGGTGGCCACAAGCTTGCGCTGAGAGAACCAGCCCAGGGCCAAGACGACCAAGCCAAGTACAGCGATGAGCACGAGGCCCAACGCTCCACCGGCCTTGGAGGACCAACCCAAAAGCAGGCCGAACCAGCCAAAGTCGGCGTCGCCAAAGGTGGTGTTGGCATCGCCGAAGGAGCCGAGCACGCCCAAGAGGAAGGCCGGTAGGAAAGTGATGATGAGGCCGTTAACAAACGCACCGAAGATGGCGCCGCGGCGTCCGCCGGTTGCGTTGGCGTAGACGCCCGCTGCACCACCTGTGAAGAAGTGCGGCACGAGGCCTGGCAGGATCAGCGCCACGCCGAATGTTGGGCCGAGCCATGCGGCCAGAACAGCGAGGCCGATGAGGCCGCCGATGAAGGAGAAGATGAAGCCCACCAGCACGGCGTTTTGTGCATACGGGAAGACGATAGGCGCGTCCAGAGCCGGGATGGCACCGGGGACGACCTTGGCAGCGATGCCCTGGAATGCAGGGACGAGCTCGCCCAGGATGGTGCGCACGCCGAAGAGGATCACGGCCACGGCCACGCCGAATTGGAGGCCTTGGGTAAAGGACTGCATAAGGTAGTTACCCACGTTGGTGGCACCGCCTTCGAATGCAGTGAAGGCCTCCTCGGTACCAGCGCGCACCATGAACATGACGGCGAGCACGATGTACATGAGCGCCATGGACAGTGCGGTAGCCACCATAGAGTCGCGCAGGAAGCGCAGGCCTTCGGGAAGCTTGAGCTCCTCCGTGGACTTGGACATCTTCTCGCCCTTGCCGCCAACTGCCTTGCCCACGGCACCGGCAGCGAGGTAGCCGGCGGTGCCGAAGTGACCAATTGCGATGGAGTCGTCGCCGGTGATGCGGCGCGTCCACGGGTGTGCGATGGCAGGCAGGGAGACCATCAAGATACCCAGCAACGCGGCGCCAAAGGCAACCACGATCCAGGAAGAGTATCCAGCAGGTGCAAGGACCATGGTCAGCAAGGTGGCCATGAACAGCACGTGGTGGCCGGTCAGGAACACATAGCTCATCGGGGTAAACCGGGCCAGGATCAAGGAGACCACGAAGCCCAGAATCATAATCCACGCCACTTGGGAACCGAACTGGTCCTGGGCAATGCCCACGATGGCCTCGTTGGTGGGCACCACGCCCTGCGCGCCGGTGGCGCCGGTGATCATGGCGCCGAGGGGTTCCAGCGAGGCGGTGACCAAGCCGGCACCCGCGCCCACGAGCAAGAAGCCGAGCGTTGCCTTGATAGCGCCGCCGAGGACCTGGCCCACGCCACGGCCCATCGCGGCGAGACCCACCGCGGTAATGATGCCGATTAGGAACGCCGGCACGGAGAGAATTTCATTGACCAAGAAGTTGGCAATGTTCAATAGGACATCCATGAGTGCTCCTTAGACGTCGTAAAGCTCGCGCAGAGCAGAATCGATTTCGGACATGTTCGTAAAGTCTTCGATGACGTGGACGGGCACTCCGACATCGCCGAGCGTTGCAGCGATCTCCCCGGAGGTCAGCAGGAAATCAGCTTCCTTCGCACGCCCCTTGGCCGAAATCGTGTCTGTTGCCTCGACGGTGAGGTACTTGCCCCAGCCCCATTCATCAAGGACCTGCTCCAGCGTGTTCTTCAGGAACAACGACGTGCCCAGGCCATTACCGCACACGGTGTAGATTTTGCCCTTTGAGGCCACCGAATCAGCCGCGGTCTGGTGCTCGGCGCCATCGCGCGCGTCACTGTGATCAGCTGCAAGAGACGCGCTTGCCGACGCCGCTCCTGCCCCACCGTTCGCAACATCCACAAGCGCCTGGCGCAGCTCAGCTTCGCTTTCTACAGAATCCAGACGCGCACGCACGTCCTTCTTCCCCAGCAGCCCGGCCAGCTCCTTCATAGCCTTCAGATGCTCGGACGAATCCTTCGCTGCAAGTGCTACGACAAGAGTCACGGGGTCATTGGCCTTGGAGCCAAACTCCACTGGAGTGTCCAAGCGCACCCACGACAACGCCGTTTCGCGCACTGCTTCCGACGGCCGCGCATGAGCAAAGGCAAAGCCCGGTGCGACCACAATGTATGGACCATTTACTTCCACCGACTGCACCATCGCCTCGGTGTATGCCGGGCTCGTCTTGCCCGCCGCAACGAGCAAACCGCCCGCCAACTCAATAGCCTCACGCCAGTCACTCGCGCGGCCGTGCAGGTCAACTGCACCTTCTGCGAGTAACGCATTCAGCATGGACATACGTGTCCTCCTACCTTAACTCTTTGCCGGCCACGAAAGATATGACCAGCCCTAGCTAAAGTAATTACCAGGTATGCAAACGTTTACCTAGTCGTTGACGAAGATTTAGGCACATGCCACTCAACACTCGTTGCTGCCTTTATCACGCAACCAAGAATGGAAGCCGCATTCGCAACTGCACACCTTCAGGCAGAGCAGGCCGAAAGTTTTTACGCCGTGGCTTTCAAAAACGCTCCCAATCACATCATCGGCACACAACTCACTGATGCCTTCTGGCGCTTTAGCCGTATTAACCAAGCCGCGAATTTCGCGCCCACCGACTGATCAACCAACATTCACATCGCAGACCGTGCATCACACGATTACTGGCCTGAATTGGTTGCAGATCGCTCGCAAGGCGATGAGTGGCTGGCACATCAAATGTATTGGCATGCGATGCCGGCGACCTCCTCGATCCCGTGGATCCAGAGTGGGTTGTCGATGCTGTGGTCAACGACGACGGCCAGCTTGTCATCGACGGCATCAACATCTTCGAGACCCTCGATGAAGCCGCCGAGTCCTTGGGCGTAACCAACCTCAGCAGCGAAGATTTCTGGGCTCGTCACTCTACGAGCCCAAGCCACGTCAATCCCGGCGCGGTAAGTGCCGTAACGAGCGGGCGCCGCGACAAGAACTCGACGTAGCCCATGCTCTCGAGCTCGGCAATCCCTTTACGCGCGGTCTGCTTAGACACTCGGACAACGCCGGCTACCTCGTCCAAGCTCAGGCCAGCACGTGGACCAAAAAGCGCGACCTGTCCAAGCAAGAATGCGATTGACAATGCCAGCTCGCTTGCAGCTCCTTCGCTCTCTAGCGCACGCAGGCTCTGTTCCAGCCTATTCAGTCGGTCGCTTCTTTCCTCGAGGGAGGACAACAAACGGGCCTGGGCAGCATTGACCATCGCAGCCATATCCTCGACAAAGAAAGTCAGCTCACCATAGTTCATGGGGTCTTCTGCCGTAGTGAAGGCATCGTAGTAGCGCCTCTTCTGCCTAAAGATTTCCGCCGAGAGCGACAACGCTGTCGGGGTAGAAAGTAGCCGTGATAGCCGAATGCTCAGGAGGAATCGCCCCATGCGTCCGTTGCCGTCGTAGAACGGATGGGTATGTTCAAACATGAAGTGCTCCACAAAGGCCGCGAAGAGCTGAACCCCGCGAGACTCATGAACAGAATCGAGCATCACCTCGAGGCGCGCCCGAATGGCGGACTCGCCCCGTGCGCCCGCATGAAGCTCACGCACTCCATCGTTTAGCGAAACATCACCAGTTCGGAAGAGCTCGCCATCGGGCACATCGGCTTTGTCTACTTCTTCGCCGACGAGGGAGTCGTACAGCGAGCGAATCTCAGACAGGTTTGAGGGAAAACCCAATGGTGGAAGGTCATCTCGCCCCAAAAATTCGCCGGGGAGGGCCAAGTATTGCCGCACCATTTCCCGGAATCGTCGCACTGGCGCGCCTTCCGACGCCTTTCCCATGCTGCGTTCAGCCTCAACCGCAGCGGCGACTTCTTTGCGGGTGGAGGAAATGTTCTCAATATCGTTGGTCGCCTTTATTTCATCGACCACCAGCTCGTGAAAATAGTGTTCCCTAGCCGTCACTGGAAGCTTCTGCCACAACGCAGCAATCTGAACCTCTTGGCGCCAGACGCGCTCCACCCTTTCTGCGAGACCACGGGTGTGAACGTAGAAAAGCCCGTGCTTGCCCACCTCATAGGGCCAGGTAAAAGCAGCAGGACTTGAACGCCGCACACGGAGCTGCTCAGCAACAAGCTCCCTGCCACCGCTCGTAGCACGATAAAACACCTTTTTCAGTGGTTCGTATTTTTCCACAGGCATTACACCGCCTAAACGTTAAAAATCGCGATTTTTGTAATTAATCTACCCCAAAAACTCGCCTAAAATGAAAAATTCGCCCTTTTTAATCTTAAGCAATGCACGGGACTGCGTTATTTCAGCCCCCCCTTGCTCCATGAAATCCCCTAGAGCTCCTGAATAAGGTCAGCGATCTCGTCCTGGTGGCGATGACGGAAGACCGCCACCGTTCGCCGGCGCGGCGCCTGCGGGCTCAGTCCCAGTATCTCGTTAACTCGAGCTAGCGAATCTTCCGTCGATTCACCAGGCTGCATCAGCGTGCCGTCAAGTCCCACGAAGTCATAGAGGCGAGCCAACCCAGCCTCATGATGCTGGACAGCAGGTGCGATCGAGACATCAAAGGTCCTTTCTTTGCCCAGCTTGAGCCACACCCGCTGGCCCTCGCGGACACCGAGCTCGTCGAGGAACCGCTTTATCGTTGACAACGAGACTTGCTTAAGACGATTGACACGAACAAACTCCTCACCTAACCGGCTACTCAGCGCACAGCTCTCGCCCACTTTTACTCCGTAGTACGCAGCAATGGGCGCGGGCACAGCGAAGCCGCTGCCACGCAGGTGGTCCTTGTTAACTGTCAGCAAGAGGTTCCACTCGCCGTCACGGAGATAGGCATCGCGGGCATCTGCGATATCGCCCTCCATGACGTTTCCAGACTCATCCACTCGTGCAATAACCATGCCGTCGCGAGTCTCAAAATCTCCATTGGCCGCATATTGGCGGATCGAGAGTTCTGAAATTCGCAATCTCTCTGCCTGCGCTAGCAGCTCATTCAAAGCAATCGCAGGGACTTCCTGCGAGGAGCCTGCGGCATCGACAACCGTATGAGTTCGGGTGCTAGCGGCCAGGCGCGTAGAGATCCAGCTAGCAATACTCTTGAATTCCTCGTGTCCCCACTCCGTCAGCGCCCATTGATCGGCAGAGACTTTTGTCAGACGAGGGTCAATGGAGAATTGATTAGAAGCAGACCGTGGGCTGCCGCCCCCGAGGGTATCCATGATCGCCTCTGCAGTCATCGGCTCACCGTTTATAGCAAGCACGCTCACAGCACGGTCTTGGTAGCTGCCGACCTTTGTCAGCACGTAGTTGTCCAAGACTGCGACCTTAAGTTCATCGTTGGTCACGATGTACTGCTCCAGCCGTTCCGGCGTAACTTCTAAGCCCACGGCGAGTTCATCAATCCGAACAATACCGTGGTCGTCCGCCAGCGTTGTTAACCTCTCTGACAAGGCCTGAGTGAAGCCATTGAACACCAACCAGCCGTTAACAACTTCCCATTGCTTGCCAATGCCCGTGAAAATTTCACCGAACGTTGCGTCAAACCCTGCTGGCTTTCGTACGAGATCAGGTAGCTCCCTTCGGAGCTCATCCACAGGCAAGATTGGACGGGCACCCTTACCCACAGCCGCCACGACTTCTTTAAAGAGAGCACTATCCTTCTCAAAATCTTCCGCCAATTGTCGCTCCAACTGACGGATCCTCTCGCGCGTGAGACCAAACGCGGTGCCGATGGAATCCAACGTCGCCCCACCAAGCCACCGGCTGCAAACGATTCCGCGTTTGCGTTCATCACCGTCAATGGCTCGATCGAGCTCATCCACGGCGCGTTGGAACAAAGCCCGCACTGGGGATTGGTGCTCAAGGTGTGCAGTAATTATGGGGACCTCGGCTGCGACGGCACTTGGTAACGACGCAACCTCTACAACCGCGCCATTTAGCTGTGCCCACCCGATGTACAACGCGGCTTGGTCCAACGCACGGATTTCTTCGGACGTTCGACACAAAAATTCAGCAGCACGCCCCGCGGAGTCATCATCGCTAAAAGGATTGTTCCCCAAGGGGATGTCACCATAAGGGTTCTCCGCTGCGCCAATGCTATCGATCACCGCGGCATTTCCGCTGTCACTGGCTGCAAGAACCACGGCTTCCACCATGGCCACAAGCTTGTGTTCGCCTACTCCTGGAAGATCACGCAAGTCCTCCACGGTTGCCTCCAGCGGTTGCGGGAACCGCGCAAACCACTGTGTGTACCCGCTCTTGTAAGAACTTTGCACCTCGATCTCACTAAACGGCGTCAACTGGGGTGAGAGCTCCAAAAGCTTCCGTCTTGGGTGCTTGGCGCACCACTCCACCGCCAATGCCTTTGTGCCAGTGTGCGCACTTGTGCCAGAAACGCCAGTGCTCCACGGGAAGATCCCGTAGGTTTCTGTCAGCTCAAGTTCAGCAGGCTGTGCCGACAGGTCCTGCTCCACGAGTTGTCCGCCCCCAGACATATTGCCCAACAGACGAGCAAAAGCCGTCTCACCAATAATTGGGACGCCGTACTCCCTGGCCTTGCGCGCCTTTCCACTCATGGAGTCAGGGTTCGCTGCAACGAGTAGCACGGACTTCTTCGTCACGCCGCCGACACTTAGCCCTACTGCCATTGCGCGACGTTCCCATTCTTCTCGGGGAAGATCGAACTGCCCCGTAAACGTCACTCTGTCCCCAGCAGACAGGCTGATACCCAGTTCATTTTCCCCTCGCTGTGGTGCCGCAAGGAGTGCCTCGGCGGTATCGGCAGGCAGCCCCAGCTGCTCGTTGAGCAACAGCAGCGTGGCACGTTCTTCCTCTGTCACCTCACCATCAAGCCAAACCTCCACGGCGAGCTGCCGGATGAATTCTTCATGAATACTCATCACGTCATTGCTGGTGAGCCCCTCCTGCTGCGCTTGGTTCTGCAGCTGGACAATTTCAGACTTGGAAAGTTCCTTATCTACCAACGCTGCCGCGAGCAGTTTCTTGTACTTCTCCGCATCTCCGGAGCCTTCAGGTGCTGCAGTATCTGCCAGGCGGACCAGCCATTCACCACGCTTGTGCGTCAAATCTTCTGCCAACGCGGTGCGAGGTAGAAGCGCGCCGCGAGCAGGAAACTCCTGCGGTGGGAGGGTAATTGCTCTGCTGCTTATCACCACATCAGTACCTTGGCTAACCAGCCGGGCAAACAGCTCTGCAGTCGCCAGTGCATCTGCCAGTGCCGAGTGCGGACGGGCGTTTGTAATCCCAACAACTTCCAAGGCGTGCTCAAGGGTTGCACCCTCGCCTGGATACGTCTGCTGGAACAACCGCTTGGTATCAACCACCCACGCCCCGTAGTTGGGCCACGCCCCCCCTAAACTAGAAAACTCCCTCTTCAAGAACCGCGCCTCGAAAGGCGCATTGTGTGCGACCACCGTGCGCCCGTTGAGAAGTTCGAAGAATTCCCCTGCGACTTCGCCGAAAAGGGGCGCATCCACAACGTCAGTCGGTGTGATGCGGTGAACGAATGAGTTCGGAATATCCCGCTGCGGCTGCACCAAGGTCTCCCACGTTGACTCCACATCCCGGTTGTGGTCCAACAGAACCACACCTATCTCGATGACTCGATCAGTCGAGCCAAAGCCTGTGGTCTCGAAGTCAACGACGGCGTATCGCTTAGGGGCAACCATGGGGCCTTCCTTCTAGCTTGTTGGATCAATGCGTTGAGCTACTCAATTGCGCTGCACACCACATCATATGTGTCGACATGTCTCGAGTCTGTCGGCCTGGCCCAGATCGGTGTCCTAAATAAATGGAATCGTCGTCATCGTCCTCCTTCGAGGTAGCGCTGACGCTTAGGTTCCAATTTGAGCTGCACGGTACGAAAGTCACATTTGAGTGGTTATATCCACGCTTATTTCCGATGATAATCTGACTCACAACTACGGCTTGACAGCAAGGCCGTAACTTAAGAAAGGATTAGTTCCATGGACGTCATGGAAACCTGGGAGCCGGTGCTTACAACCGGCCCTCTGCTGGGGATAGCAGCTGCCGCGGTTGCCTTGATTCTGGTCATGGTGATCTACTTCAAGGTTCACGCATTCATCGTGTTGACCATAGTTTCTACCCTGACTGCGCTTATTGCCGGTATCCCTCTTGAAGGCGTAGTACCGACGCTAACCAAGGGCTTTGGTTCAACGCTTGGTTCCGTTGCGCTGTTGGTTGGTTTGGGCGCCATGATCGGGCGCTTGGTTGAAACCTCCGGTGGCGCTAAATCGCTTGCCGACGCCCTGGTTAAACTCTTCGGCGAAGATAAAGCACCGTTTGCGCTAGGCGTTGCCTCGCTCATTATGGGTTTCCCCATCTTCTTCGACGCTGGCTTAATCGTGATGCTGCCGGTGATCTTCGCAGTGGCGCGGCGTCTTAACGGCCCGGTTCTCGCCTACGGTATTCCCGCGGCCGGCGCGTTCTCAGTAATGCACATCTACCTTCCGCCCCACCCGGGTCCTGTCGCTGCCAGCGAATTCTATGGCGCTGACATCGGTCTCATTTTGGTCTTCGGCCTGCTGGTCGCGCTTCCTACGTGGTATCTCTCCGGCTACCGCCTGGGCCTGCACTTGGGCAAGAAGTACCCCTTCGTTGTCGGCGATATTTTGACCGGCGAACGCGTGGCGGATGAAAAGCTTCCGGAAAAGCCAGCTTCACCGGCGACGGTCATCGGAATTCTTCTTATCCCAATGCTCCTTATCTTTGGCAACACCGGCTTGTCGGCGCTTTCCTCCGCCGGTCACATTTCGGGCGATGCCACCTGGGTGAAATTCTTCATCTTCCTAGGCCAGACCCCCATCGCACTGCTCATCACGGCGATTGCCGCGATGATTGCGCTCGGATTCAAGCGCGGAATGGATAAGACGGCGATCGAAAAGACCATGGAGTCTTCCCTGGGGCCGATTTGCTCAGTGGTGCTGATTACCGGTGCCGGCGGCATGTTCGGCGGCGTGCTACGCACTTCTGGAATCGGCGATGCTCTGGCTGATTCGATGGCAGGCCTCGGCATTCCTGTCATTCTTGCCTGCTACCTCATTGCGGTCGCGCTACGTCTTGCGCAGGGTTCTGCCACCGTGGCTCTTACTACTGCAGCAGCGCTCATGGTCCCGGCTGTGGAAGCAGCAGACTACTCTGCGGTGCAGCTTGCTCTTATCGTGCTTGCCACCGCCGCGGGTTCGGTCTTTGGCAGCCACGTCAATGACTCGGGCTTCTGGTTGGTCGGCCGCCTCATGGGCATGGACGTGGCAACCACGCTGCGCACGTGGACCCTCAACCAGGCACTCGTTTCCTTCGTCGGCTTCGTCTTCGTGCTTATTATCTTTGGGATTACTGCAGCGCTTTAGCCCCAGTTAGCCTCAGTCCAAGAAAGCCAAGCCACAACGGTTTAGGGCATCTAGCCCCGCAGATACCTCGCTGCTTCGGCAGCTAGTTCTGCGGGGCTTTGTGCTACGTCGAGCACGATCCCCGGCTCATCCTCATCGAGCGGCTCAAGCGTTTCGAACTGCGATTGCAAAAGCGATACCGGCATGAAGTGGCCTGCACGGTTTTGCATGCGCTCCAGCAAAAGCTCGTAGCTGCCGTGCAGATGAACGAAGAATGTATCCGGCGCATGGGTGCGAATCAGATCCCGGTACGAACGCTTAAGCGCTGAGCATCCCACGATGGCGCCTTCGGTTTGCCCCTGCATCCACTGCCCGATTGCTTCGAGCCAGGGCCAGCGGTCGGCGTCGTTAAGCGCGTGCCCCGCGGACATCTTTTCGATGTTGGTGGCCGGATGCATGTCGTCGCCGTCTCTAAAGGCGAGACCAACCTGGCCTCCCAGCAGCTGCCCCACCGTGGATTTCCCGCAGCTGGACACTCCCATCACGATGACGTGTTTATGGGCAAGTTCCGTGTTCACCTTAGTAGAGTTCACAGCCTTCAAGCCTAGTACTGCGGGGTGAAGTTGATACGTTCAATCTCCGCTCGCGCGGCCGGGTCCAACATCGCGCACAATCCGCCGACCACGTAACGGACTCCGGGAACCGTGGTGGAGGAACCCACGCCTTGCACGCAACGATCAAAGGCAGGCAAGCCGATACCGGGTGCCGGCGAATTCATCGAATAGAACGACGCTGCCATCGCCGCACCGCGATTGCTGTTCAGCGCATCAGAGGAACCCTTGATTCCCTGCCACAAGACTGCCCCAACCGGATCAACTAGGAACTGATGCTGCTCCTCCGGCGTCAACGCGGCAGCCTCTGGCGCAGTCGCACCCACGCCACCACCACTAACCACGCCAAGGGACAAAAGCCCAACTGTCAAAGCACGAGCACAAACACGAGAGAACTTATTCATAAACGCAACCTACCACGCTAATCAGTCTCACGAAGTGGCTTTTCCACACGTTATTAACAGCGCTTCAACGCGGTGGACCCAACTATCCCTTAAAGCACAATTTCGATGCGTGAACTGATCCCGATGGCAGTCCTCCCAAGCAAAAGCCACCTGCAAAACCTCGTTCAAGCCCGACAACGTCATGCCTGCATCAACAGCAATTTCGCGAGTGACTCGGAATTGTCCGACTTCCAGTGTGGCCAAAAGTTACTAGCTACTCATGATTTGAAGGCTTCGGATTAGCTATAGCCTGTTGAATCATCACGAGCTCGACTCCTAAGATTTCGCCGGAAGATGACACATCCACAGCACCAGCAATAGATGCTGGATCGTCACTGAAAGATAGTGGAATTGAGTACTGATATTCGCCGACATCTTTATCATCAGTGCGTTTTAGCGTAATGCCTACATCGTCGAATACGCCTGACAAGTCCAATCTGTCACCCTTTTTGATCATCTTCATTCTCCCCTTTTCCAATTAGCACGTACATCCGAAACACTATCGCAATTCAGCTCCCTCTTCCCTCACTTCGGTTCTCAGGCCAAACACCACCGCCGCTAGATTCCCGATTCCCCGTCCTGTTAGATCACAGTTATGAGTACATCGCAATCAAGGCCGAGGCTGCTTGCCATCACGGCCTGCCCAACGGGAATCGCACATACCTACATGGCGGCGGAAAACCTTGAGGCCGCGGCGCAGAAGCTGGGCTACGAGCTTAAGGTGGAAACCCACGGCTCCATCGGAGTCGAGGGGAAGTTTTCGCAGGCAGACATCGATGCGGCAGACGCCGTTGTCATCGCGGCGGATACGGTGGTGGCTAAGGACCGCTTCGTCGGAAAGCGGCTCGTAGCTACCGGCGTCGACGAAACCATTAGCCGCCCGGAGGAGCTACTGGGCCGTGCACTGGAGGCAACGGCGCTAACTACAGCTGAGGCCCGGCGTGACTCCGCCGAGAGCGCCACCCCGGCGGGAGGCCGCACAGAAGGTACTGCCGATTCGGGTCTGCGCGGCTTTGGCCAGACGCTGTATAAATCCCTGATGAATGGCGTGAGCCACATGATCCCCTTCGTAGTCACGGGCGGTTTGCTCATCGCGGTCGCGCTGTCCATCGGCGGCACGCCAACCCCGGAGGGCATCGCCATTCCGGAAGGCAGCTTCTGGTTCACCATTAATCAGCTAGGTGCCCTGGCGTTTTCTTTGATGGTGCCGATTTTGTCCGGCTACATCGCCGTGGGCATTGCGGATAGGCCGGGCCTTGCACCGGGACTTATCACCGGCCTTATCGCCACGACGGGTTCGCTCTACGGATCGGATGCGGGTGCCGGATTCATTGGCGGCATCATCACAGGTATCTTGTCCGGCTATGTTGCCCTGGCCATCAAGAAGATTCCGGTAGGCAAATACGTCGCGCCGATTTGGCCGATTATTGTCATTCCGATTCTCACCACGCTTATCGTGGGCCTGGCGTTCATCTACATCATCGGTCATCCAGTCGCCGCTGCCTTCGAGGCAATGACGGAGTACCTCGCTGGCATGCAGGGTTCCTCCGTGCTCATACTCGGCGCTGTCATCGGCGCGATGATTGCCTTCGACATGGGCGGGCCTTTCAACAAGACCGCCTTCCTCTTCGGCGGCGGCCTCATCGCGGCTGGCAACGCGGCACCGATGGGCATGGCGGCAACGGCGATTGCCGTGCCACCGCTAGCCGTCGGCGTCGCCACCTTGGTTCGCCGCAGCTGGTTCAACAAGGCCGAGCGCGATTCCGGTATCGCCGCCCTTTTCATGGGTATGTTCGGAATTACCGAGGGCGCGATTCCGCTCGCCGCTGCTCGTCCGCTGCAGGTCATTCCGGCTAACGTCATCGGCGGTGCCGTCGCGGGCGCCATCGCGGGACAGCTCGGCGTCGAGGATCACGTCATGCACGGCGGCCCGATCGTGGCGCTGCTGGGCGCCGTCGACAACGTTGGCGGATTCATCATCGGCCTGGCGGCCGGCATTCTTGTCGACGCCGCGCTTATCCTCCTGCTCGTCGGTATCACCGCCAAGAAGGGTGCCGCGGCGTCGGAAGCAACTCCTACTGAAGGCGCCAGCGATAGCGATGCCCTGCTTCTTCCCGATACGGTCGCGCTTGAGACCACGCGTGGTACCAACCGCGAGGACATCATTCGCGAGCTCGTCGCTTCCATCGCAGCCACCGGTCGCGCTTCCGACGCCGAAGCGCTTGTCGACGCCGCACTAGCCCGCGAAGAGCAACACTCCACCGGCGTCGGCAATGGCGTTGCCATCCCGCACGCCCACACTGCAGGGGTCACGCGCCCAACCTTGGCTTTCGCCCGTCTTCCCAAGCCCGGCATTCAGTGGGCCGAGGGCGAGGAGGCAACCGACCTAGTATTCCTGATCGCTGTTCCGGAAGGCTCCGGCAATCAGCACCTCAAGATTCTGTCGAAGCTGGCCCGCCGCCTGATGAAGGAAGATTTCCGCGCACAACTGCGTGCTGCGGGCACTCGCGAAGAGGTCATCGACCTGGTGGGCGATGCAGTCGCTGTTCCCACCCCGGCGCAATAGTTCTTGAACTAAACGCTAAATCCCCCGCTTAGCGGGTGCTCGTCACGCTACTCGATCTCCCCATAGCACCCGCAATTCCTCAGTCGCCGGCCGCCAGTACGCAGCTTGGGCCGCAGTAAATTCCTTCAGCAAGTGCCCGCCGCTGCGTGCAGCGGTGCGGGTGGCCTCGTTCGTAGCGGCATCGAGGACGTCGATATAGCGGCCGACCTCGTCGCGCGGGATGCGAAGTCCCATCGTTATATGCGGGGTCCAGCGGGCCCCTCGTGATTCAGGATTGGCCGCGCTAATCTCCCGAGCGGCCGCTTCGAACTCATCGGTTGTTTCCAGAAGCCAAGCGATTGATTGCTTCGAGCGCGTTCCGAATACTACGGTTCCCACCCGTTGAAAAGTTGCTGGCAATAGCGGCGGAAGCAGTTCAGCGGCCAGTTCCACTGCCTCGGGGGCCATGGATTGGGCGAAAGTAATAGTGATGTGCGGGCGCTGATTCTGGCGTGGCAGGCCACGCCGAACGAGGTCGTCGAATAGCTCGGCGATGGCCCGTTCTTGCTCTTCAGAAAGATAAAGCAAGAGGTTTTCTGGGGATTTGGCGCTCATGATTTCAGGTTATGGCATTTGAACTATTAAGGTTGTCTGGTTTCCAAATGCTGTTAGCCGAGCACATAAGCCCGCATGGTGTTATCCTCACCACTGGGCGCTATAAGCCACGTGACAATACATCCCAGGCATTAATTCGCACAGACTACCCCAAGTTGAAGCGCGGGGCTGAGCCAGCAAAACGGATTTTCCGCCTTTCGAGGACCGCCATTTAGCCATTTTCCACATAAGGATCACCCCTGAAAGTAATCATACTTTAGTTTGTGATCGTTCGGACAAGAACACTTTTCGCACGATGTAGTCCTAATTTGGAAAATTCCCAGTCAGCGTTAATTTTCCACCGAAGCTGTTTACAGCGTTCATGACACTTATGTGAATTTCTATCTTTAATTGTCAATACATCTCTATCGTGCGTCACTGAAAAACAGTCGCTAGCGTAGGTCTTCGTCACGCACCGCCAACGTATTCGCCGTGCGTAACTCGCCAAAAATACGTCCACCTCCAGTCGTTCGAGGAGAACTAAACATGTCTATCCGTCGTCGCTCCGCCGGCCTGTTCGCCGGCCTTGCCATCGCCGGCAGCACGCTCATGATGCCAGCAGCTAACGCTGAAACCATCACCGAGTCCTACCCAGAGACTCCGGCCATCAACGCCAAGCTGCCAATCATCCACACCACCCACGGCTCAGATCACAAGAAGGCTAACGTCCTTAACCCACGCCCGGTCTGCAACCCATGGGAAGACCACCGCACCGTTGTCTACAAGGCAACTGACACCTTCATGCCAGCTGGCACCATCTCCACCACCAACCAGACTAAGAAGGACATTCCGCTGCAGCAGAATCTGTCCAAGTCTCAGTCCATCCAGCTGGAGGTCAACGGCGACCGCACCAGCACCACCTCCATGAACTTGGGCGGCGACGTCTCCGGCAAGAACTCCAAGGGCTCCGCAGGCATCTCCCACGAGATCGCTACCAAGATCGGCGCTTCCGCTTCCTACTCCCTGTCCTGGGAGGCTGGCCAGTCCATCGGACCTTACGACGTTCCGCCAAACCACACCGGCGAAGCAACTTACGGCTTCCGCGTTCTGAACATGACCGGCACCCAGCAGTACTGCAAGACCAACGGCACCTGGTCCACCCCGACCGCTTGGTCCGCAATGCAGCCAGTCAAGAACGAGGTTCGCGTCAAGCTGTACGACGACATCGCTGACTCCTTCGCTCCTAACAAGGACGCACAGAACACCGAAGAGGTTAAGCAGGAGGACAAGGATCCGAAGGCTGACGCTGAGGTTGTCAAGGACAATGAGGCTCCAGTAACCGAGGCACCTGTTTCCGAGGCTGAAGCTAAGAAGGAAGAGGAAGCTGACAAGGCAAAGCTCGAAGAGGTAAAGAAGGACGAGAACTCTGACGAGAAGCAGAAGCTCGACCTGAAGCCTTTCTTCACCACCTCCGGCGCTAAGCACTCCGGTTTCGCAGGCACCGTTGCTCTGCAGCTGGAAAACGTTGGCTCTGACCGTTACTACGGCACCTTCCCTGCAGTTCAGTACCGCGTTGACGTGAAGACCGACAAGGGCCCGAAGGGCGTTGACCGCCTCATCACCCCACGTTCTTCCAACGGCGCTCACATCCGTGACCTGGGCTTCAACGAGAAGACCTCCACCCGCACCTTCGAGGTCACCCTGGCTAACCCAATCAACGCTGGCGAGAAGGTTCGCGTTGCAAACCTCGACTTCGGCGATGGCGACACCAAGGAAGGCCGCATCCACAACTACATCGAGGTCACCCAGATTGGCCGTCTGGAAGGCGACAACTCCCAGGCTAACGACCAGAACGTTGACTCCCGCAAGGCAACCGTCAACGACTTCGGCAAGCAGGTTAAGGGCACTTTCTAAGCCCTGCAAGCATCCGCTGCTTAGATAAGCCGCTCCACATCTTCCTTCAGCTCCCTTCTCAGGGGCTGGAAGATAGGGAGCGGCTTTCCCAGTTTTGCGCACGCCCATCGGGGTCAATCCAGCACAATTTGCCAAACAAGGCGCCAAAACTTCCCGAAATCACCCCAATATTTGGCAAATTGCACCCTTGCGCCGCCCCAAGCCTGGACGCGGACTCTTAGAGTGGACCACACAAGGGAGCACACAAAGGCACAAACGCAAAGGAAACTCCATGACTACAAAACAGCCGCGATGCGTAGTCGTCGGCTCGATCAACGCCGACTTGATGATTAGCGTGGAACGCCACCCCACCCCGGGCGAGACATTGATAGGCGGTGGCGGCGACATCCTCGCCGGCGGCAAGGGCGCAAACCAAGCGGTAGCTGCGGCACGCCAAGGCGCCAGTGTCTCATTCGTGGGCGCAGTCGGCGATGATGCGTACGCAGGCCCAGCCATGGAACTGCTAGAAGCATCGGGCGTCGATCTCAGCCACGTCGAACACCTCGATTCCACCACCACGGGCCTTGCGGTAATCGAGGTCGCAGCCGATGGCGAGAACACCATCGTCGTGGTCCCCGGCGCGAATGCGCGGGTAGACGCTGAGTTCGTTCAACAGCACGCGCGGGCAATGCACAAGGCGGACTTGGTGCTGCTACAGGGCGAGATTCCCGCCGCAGGATTCCAGAAGGCGGTCGAACTCGCACGCGCGGTAGGCGCCCGCGTGGTGGTGAACCTGGCGCCGGTGGTGGACGTCGATAAGCAGGCGCTCCTACAGGCAGACCCACTCGTGGTTAACGAACACGAGGCGGGGTTGGTGCTCAAGCAACTGGGGGCGCAGACGCCGGGCGATGAACCAGAAGAACTCGTAGAATGCCTGCGCGCCGAAGGCTTTGCCGCGGTGGTGTTAACGCTTGGACCGCACGGGGCCATCGTGGCGGATGCCGAGGGCACCACGCCGATTCCCACCCCACAGATCAAAGCGGTGGACACAACGGGCGCTGGCGACGCGTTCACAGGCGCGCTCGTGGCGAAGCTCCTACAAGGGGCCACGCTTACCGACGCCGCCCATCACGCCGCCTGCGTCGGCGCCTTCGCCGCGCTGGGCCGCGGCGCCCAGCCTTCCTACCCGGATCTAAAAGCGCAGCTTCCTTAAACCGCCAGCCAAGGGCAAAGCGCAGCAACCGTGGCCTCGGCACCTGCTTCCAGGGTGGGGTGCAGCTCAGGGACGAACTGCGGAGAGTGATTGCCCGGTGCATTCTCCGGAGTTGGGAAGCCGCCGACGACCCAGAAACAATACGGTGTGCCAAAGGCATTCGGGATATCCGGGAAATCCTCAGAGGCCACGAGAGGCGCGAAGGTCTCCGTGCGCTCCTCCCCCAACAAGGTCTGCATAGACTCGGTGACCTTGGCAGTTACATCGCGGTCATTGTCCAGCACTGGGAAGCGATCGGAGTATTCGAAGGAAGGCTCCGGCGCGCCCGCCGCGGCGGCCTGATTGTTCACGATGCGCTCGATCGAGGCATGAATGTGGTCTTCGACTTCCTGCGAGTAACAGCGGGTATTGAGCTCGAACACGACTTTATCCGGAATCACGTTGGACTTCGTGCCGCCGTGAATCGTGCCCACGGAGACCACCGCGCGCTCGCTGGCCGGTAGCTCACGGGAGACAATTGTCTGCAGCTGCATGATGATTGAGGAGGAAAGCACGATTGGGTCGACGCCCTTCTCCGGCATGGAGCCATGCGAGCCGACGCCGCGCACAGTTACCTTCACAGTGGAAGCCTGGGAGAAGCTAATGCCCTCGTTGGTCGCAACATGCCCCAGCGGCAGCGCGCCCATGACGTGCTGGCCCAACATGACATCGGGGACCGGAATCTTGCCCGTGATTCCCGCCGCAACCATGTCCTTGCCGCCCTCGGCAATCTCCTCGGCAGGCTGGAAGACTGCCTCGAAAGTGCCGGACCACTGCTCGCGGTTTTCCGCCAGATAAGAGATGGTGGTCAAAAGCCACGTGGTGTGCATGTCGTGGCCGCACATGTGCCCGACCGGCACCTCCTGGCCAGTCTTGTCGGAGACCTGAGTGGCAGTCGAGGCGTACTCAACACCGGAGTCTTCCTTGACTGGCAAGCCGTCGAAAGCGGCACGCATCGCCACGGTTTGGCCATCGCCGTTGCGCAGGATTCCGACGACGCCGGCTCCGACGTCGACTACCTCGACGTCGCCAAGCGCCTCCAGCTCTTTGATAATCCGTGCCTTGGTTTCGGCTTCCTGCAGCGAGAGCTCCGGGTGCTGGTGGAACCACTTATAAAGCTCCTCACGCTGCGTCTTCGTCTTTTCCAGATACGTTTCCAAAGATTCAAACAGCTGCGTCATAGATCTCACCTTATGCCTGCCCGGTCACCGGTTGCAGAGAACGC
>NZ_KV800714.1:154410-178362 GCF_001810285.1 Corynebacterium sp. HMSC071F07 | reverse complement strand
AGTCACGCACATCGACGCGCCGTGACTACCCCCGCCTTTCCTTAAAAATGGCGTCCCACTTCACAAAGTGACGTGACGCACGATACACTATCCGCCTATAGATTGTTGAACAATTTTAAAAGGGGATTTGAGTGTATGAGCCAGCTCTTTATTGATCTCAATGCCGACCTCGGCGAGACCACCGCAGGCAATCCAGTCGCAGACGACGCAGCGATGCTCAAACTGGTCTCCTCTGCCAACGTCGCCACCGGCTTCCACGCGGGTGACCCGCACTCCATCGCCGGCACCGTCCGCGCAGCCAAAGAGGCGGGCGTCGTCGTTGGTGCACACGTGGGCTACAACGACCCAGCCGCGTTCGGCCGTCGCTTCATCGACTACAACCCGGCTGAGTTGGCAGACGAAGTCACCTATCAAATCGGCGCGCTTGAAGCGCTGGCCCGCGCACACGGCACTCGCGTGAGCTACGTCAAGCCGCACGGCGCGATGTACAACGCCATCGTTTACCACGAGGCCCAGGCCAAGGCAGTCATCGACGGCATCAAGGCCTTTGGAGATATCCCGGTCATGCTACTGCCGGGCGGCGTGGCAGTCGAGGTCGCCGAGGCACGCGGCCTGACTGTAATCCGCGAGGCCTTCGCCGACCGCAACTACAACCCCGACGGCACCCTGGTCTCGCGCACACAGGACAATGCTGTGCTGCACTCGGCAGACGACGTCGTAAGGCGCGTTCTCGAGGTGGCAGAAACCGGCGCCATCACCGCCATCGACGGCAGCGTCCTTAGCGTAGATGCGCAGTCCGTTTGCACCCACGGCGACTCCCCGGGCGCCGTGGAGATGCTGCGCGGCGTGGTAGCCGAGCTGGATGCCCGTGGCATTGAGATCCGGAGCTTTATCTAATGCACATTCACCCCGTAGGAACCCGCGCGTTGCTCGTGGAGTTGGATGACCTTTCCCAGGTCATGACCTGGCACGAGGCACTTACTGCGCAGCCACTGAAAGACCAAGTCGATGCGATTGCCGCAGCGACTACCCTATTGCTCACCTTTAATACCCCGAACTCAGCGCATGCCGCCGCCGAATTCTTGGAGGATTTCCACCCTTCCGCACGCTCCGTGGAGGAGCCACGCTTAGTGGAGATCGACGTGCTTTACGACGGCGCGGATCTGGACGAAGCTGCCGACCTACTCGGTATGTCCCGCGAGGGGCTCATCGACTGGCATACCTCGACCGAGTGGCTTGCTGCCTTCGGCGGCTTTGCCCCAGGCTTTACGTATTGCACCCCGGCAGATGCCTCCCGCGGCGTCGACATCCCGCGTCGCTCTACCCCGCGTACCGCGGTGCCAAATGGTGCGGTAGGCATCGCCGGTAACTTCTCCGCGGTCTACCCGCGCGTCTCCCCCGGCGGCTGGCAGCTGCTAGGCACCACCTCGACCCCGATGTGGGAATCGGATGCGCAGCCGCCGGCGCTGGTGCAGCCCGGCGACCGCGTGCGCTACCGTGCCGTCAGCTCCCTGCCAGACATCGTGTCCACCACCCCGTTTGGCCGCCGTACCCCGGCGCGCCTGCCACGTATGGAAGTCATCGACCCAGGCCTTGTCACCCTCTTCCAGGACCAAGGCCGCCCGGGCCGTGGCAACTTAGGCGTTACCCCTTCGGGCGCGGCTGACCAGGCAGCAGCGGCCACCGCCAACGTCGCGGTGGGAAACCCGCGCGGTGCGACGGTGCTGGAAAACATCGGCGGTATTCGCTTGCGTGCCCTCACCGATACCGTCATTTGCGTCACCGGCGCCCAAGCCCGCGTGGTCCTCGAGGAGATGCCGGTGCACCTCGCGCGACCCGTGCTAGTTACCGCGGGTTCCACCGTGCGCGTCGAGCCCGCCACCTACGGCATGCGCTCGTACATCGCCATCCGCGGCGGCATCGTTGCCGATAGCGAGTTGAGCTCCGCGTCCACCGACGTGCTCTCCGGGCTGGGCCCGGCGCCGGTGCGCCTAGGCGACATCATCGGTGTGTTGCCGCGTTCTACCGCCATGACCGACGCGCAGCTAACGAACCCGCTGCGCGTGACCGAAGGGTCCCGTGGCCAGACCGAGGGCGTGCTGCGCTGTGTGCTGGGCCCGCGTGATGACTGGTTCACCAAGGAATCCCTCGAGAAATTCTTAAATACCGAATGGGAAGTTACTCCACAGTCCAACCGCGTCGGCCTGCGTCTTAGGGCCAGCGACGATGCGACCTTGTCACGTGCGCGCTCCGGCGAGCTTCCGAGTGAAGGAATGGTCGCCGGCTCCGTCCAGGTTCCGCCATCGGGTGAGCCGGTAGTCTTCCTGCGTGACCACGCCGTCACCGGCGGCTACCCCGTTATTGCCACCGTCCTCGAAGAAGACATTGATATCGCCGCACAGCTTCCACCGGGAGCCACGGTCCGCTTCGAACTCGCTACAACTATTTAAAGGTTAATCATGATTTCTGCAGTCCTTATTGCAAACCGCGGCGAAATCGCCGTCCGCATCGCTCGCGCCGCCCGCGATCTGGGCATTCGCTCCATCGCCATCTACTCCGAGGCAGACGCAGGCGCCCTACATACCCGCGTGGCCGACGAGGCCTACGCCCTGCCCGGCAACACCGCGGCCGATACCTATATGAACGTCCCGGCATTGCTAGACATTGCGGTTCGCGCCGGCGCCGATGCCATCCACCCGGGCTATGGCTTCCTTTCTGAAAACGCTGACTTTGCCCGCGCCGTCGCCAGTGCGGGCCTGACCTGGATTGGCCCAACCCCGGAATCCATCGAGCTGCTCGGTGACAAGATTGCGGCCCGCCGCGTGGCCGAGGAGGTCGGTGCTCCTCTGGCACCGGGCACCTCGGATCCGATTGATGACTGGCAGGAGGCCCGGGCCTTCGCTGAAAAGCACGGTCTGCCGATTGCCATCAAGGCTGCATATGGTGGCGGTGGACGCGGCCTGAAGGTCGTGGAAAACCTGGAAGACATTGAGGCGGCCTTCAACTCTGCAGGCCGCGAGGCTAAGGAAGCCTTCGGCCGCGCAGAGTGCTACGTGGAAAAGTTCCTGACTCACCCACGCCACGTCGAGGCGCAAATCCTCGCCGATACCCACGGCAACGTCGCCGTGCTCGGCACCCGCGATTGCTCCACGCAGCGCCGCTTCCAAAAGCTCATCGAGGAAGCCCCTGCCCCAGCGCTTAGCGACGAACAGCGCAAGGGCATCCACGAAGGCGCACGCGCCATCTGCGCCAAGGTGGGTTACACCGGCGCTGGAACCGTGGAGTACATCGTTTCTGAGGACGGCACCATCTCCTTCCTCGAGGTCAACACCCGTGTGCAGGTTGAGCACCCAGTCACTGAGGTGGTCACCGGCGTCGACATCATTGCCGAGCAGTTCCGCATCGCAGCGGGTGAGCCACTTTCTATCTCGACTGATCCGGAATCCACCGGCCACGCTTTCGAATTCCGCATCAACGCCGAGGACATCCTGAACGGCTTTGCGCCATGCCCTGGCACCATCGTGCGCTTTGAGCCGCCGACGGGCCCTGGCATCCGCGTTGACGCCGGCGTGCGCTCCGGCTCCATCGTGCCGCCATACTACGACTCACTGATTGCCAAGCTGCTGGTGTGGGGCCCAACTCGTGAGATCGCCCTGGCTCGTGCAAAGCACGCGCTCGAGGAGTTCGATATCGAAGGCGTGCGCACCGTCCTGCCTTTCCACCGCGACATGGTCTCCTCCCAGGTCTTGGCCGATCACGGCGATGCTGAGGCACAAGCCGGTATCTACACCGACTGGTTGGACCACAACTACCGCCCTTCTGCAGAGGCTACGAGCCACATCGCGCCGGTGGAAGCCATCTATGCCAAGCGCACCCAGGTGGCCATCGAAATCGACGGCAAGCTGGTTAGCGTTGGTCTGCCAGAGCGTCTGCTTTCCGGTGTGGCTGCCGGCGCTGCACCATCTGGCGCGGCAGGCAACGCAGAATCTGCCGGTGAGGGCGACAGCACGGAGGGTGCTGTCACCGCGCCTTACGACGCCAACCTCGTGGCCTGGAACGTTGCCGACGGCGACACCGTCGAAGAAGGCGATGACATCGCCACCATCGAGGCTATGAAGATGGAATCTGTTGTAAAGGCTCCACGCGGCGGCACCATCAAGCTGTTGGCCAAGGAAGGCGACCGCTTGGATCCGTCGAAGGTTATCGCGACTATCGACTAGTGGCCGTGACCTTCTTTTTCGAGCGGCCTCCGCACCCAATGAGTTAAGCTGTCTGGCATGCTTTCTCAGTCCGTGGCGTCGAGAATTCGCGATGGCATCTCGGCCGGCGAGTTCATGCCTGGCCAACAGCTCAGCGAGGTGAAAGCCGCTGAGCGCTTCTCTTGTTCCCGCAATACTCTCCGCGAGGCCTTCACCGAGCTCGCTGCGCAGCGCCTCGTGGAGCGCATCCCTAACCGAGGCGTCTTCATTGCGACGCCGGATGCCGATTACGTGCGCGACCTGTTCATCGCACGCGCCGCTATCGAGCCATCCGGTGTGCTGTGGGGCGAATTCGCCGACCCAGCAGCGTTGATTGAGCTTGTCACTTCTGCTCGCGCCGCGCAGGAACGCGGTGAGGACCAAGAAGTATCCAACATCAACCAGCGTTTTCACCGCACGCTGGTGGCGTCGCTTAAATCCCCGACGCTTAACGAGCAGATGAACAACCTGCTCGCACGGATGCGGCTGAGCTTCTTGCTCGTCATCCCGCGTTACCCCACCTTGCATGCTGAGCACATTGAGGGAAACATTCGCTTGTCCCAGCTCGTTGCCGAAGGAAAACGCGAAGAAGCTGCCGCGCTCTTGCACGACAGCTTGCTGCGCACCTGCGAGAAGATGCTCGCGGTCATCTAGCTTGGGGTGGCTTGGCGGGGCGGCTTCCCTGCCCCCCATTGCAGTTTGGTCCCATAGGTTGGGTCCCTTTGTGGGGTAAAGGGACCAGTAAGCCGAGTTTTCCGGCACCGGCCACTCGTAAAGAAACCCAACCAATAAAACCCAACCAATGAAACCCAACCAATGGAACCAAACCGCGCGGCCGGTCGTAGCAGTTGTGGAGGAAGCCGCAAGCGCAGCCGCAGACCGGGCTTAAGGCACCTGGTAGTCCACGTCACGCGCGTCGGTGACGAGCATCTTGCCGGGCTGGTGGGTAATCGCCAAGCGCGGCTTCGAGTTCATCACCACTGCTTGTGGTGTCACGCCGCATGCCCAGAACACCGGGATGTGACCCTCTGGGATGTCCACGGCGTCGCCGAAGTCAGGCCGCGAAAGATCCTCAATGCCAATAGCCTCAGGGTTGCCCACATGCACCGGCGCCCCGTGCACCGACGGGTAACGCGAGGTAATGCGCACGGCGTCGGCAACCTGATCTGCGGGAATCGGCCGCATGGAGACCACCAGCGGTCCGCTGAAAATGCCTGCCGGCACAGTCGCGATGTTCGTGCGGTACATCGCGACGTTGCGCCTTTGCTCGATATGGGCCAGCGTGATGCCATTTTCCTGCAGCGCTGACTCAAAAGTGAACGAGCAGCCGATGAGAAACGCAACCATGTCCTCAGTCCAGAACTCGGTGGCGTCTTCCACAGAATCGGTCAGCTCACCGTCGCGGAAGATGCGGTAGCCCGGAATGTCAGTGCGGATGTCGCCACCGGCGAGCAGTTCCGAGCTGTATTGGCCCGCCTCCAATACGCCCACAATCGGGCACGCCTTCGGATTACGCTGAGCAAACAGCAGGAAGTCGAATGCGTATTCCTGCGGCACGGCGAGCAGGTTCGCCTGCATGAAGCCGTCAGCGAAACCTGCCGTGGTCACCATCTGATTCTGCCGTGCATGCGCCCGTACGTTAGCAGGCTGCATCGAGGAAGAGTGCGCTGTGTAAGACATCGACTATGGCCCCTAAGCCCAGAGCTTCATGATTCCGGAGAAAGAGTTAAAACCGATGTAGAACTCTAGGAGCAGGGCCAAGGTTCCCAGCACCAGCAACCAGGTGGGGTACTTGGAATCGCCGAGGAGGCCGCGGCGTCGGTAAGCAACCCACATCACCATCGCAAACGCGATAGGCAAGATGATGCCGTTGAATGCGCCGGCGAAAATCAGCAGCTTCTGCGGAGCGGAGTTTAGAAGCAGGAAAAGCAAGGTGCAGACCGCAATGAAACCAACGGTCAGGAAGTTGCGGGTACGCGGGGCGACCTTCTGTGTGGTCACGAAGGAGATCGAGGTATAGGACGCACCGATGACCGAGGACAGGCCTGCCGCAAAGAGCACCACGCCGAAGGCACGCAGGCCGAACTCGCCGGCCGCCTGACGGAACGCATCTGCCGCGGTGTTGTCCTCAGACAGTGCTACGCCAGTACTGACGACGCCGAGGACCGCCAGGAAGAGCAGCACACGCATGATGCCGGTGATGATGACGCCCATGACGGAGGTAGTGGTGATGTTCTTGATGTGCTCGCTACCAGACATTCCACTGTCGATGAGGCGGTGTGCACCGGCGAAGGTGATGTAGCCGCCGACTGTACCGCCGATCAGCGTGGTGATGACGAAGAAGTCAATCTCTTCTGGCATCACAGTGTTTTTGAGCGCCTCGCCTACTGGTGGCTGGGAGACGATGGCAACGTAGAGCATGAGCAGAATCATGATGGCGCCGAGGGCAGCCACCAAGCGGTCAAGCGCGATGCCGGCGCGCTTGGACAGGAAGACGAAGACGGCAATCGCCGCTGCGATGACGCCGCCGATTCGGGCATCGATGCCAAGCATCGCGTTAAGGCCAAGACCCGTGCCGGCGATGTTGCCGATGTTGAAGACGATGCCGCCCAAGAAGACGAGCACCGCAAGGAACCAGCCGAGGCCTGGCAGAACGGTGTTGCCCAGTTCGTTTGCACGCATGCCGGAGACGCACAAGACACGCCACACGTTGAGCTGAATCGCGATATCCACGACGATGCTCAACAAAATGGCGAAGGCGAAGGCCGCGCCCATCTGGACGGTAAAGACGGAGGTCTGGGTCAAAAAGCCTGGACCAATGGAGGAAGTGGCCATGAGGAACATGGCGCCGGCCATGGCACCAATACCCTTGGGCGGGTTTTTGACGGCTGCAGCTGTTTCAGCACTCACTAGACTGTCCTTTCGTGACGCGGGTCGCATCGTTATGTGATGTGCATCATCTTAAGGTGTTGTTGAACAATTTGGAAAGAAAAACGGTCATTCACTCTAAATCTGCAGTTCACAGCCTTATGGGCAGGTACCCCCTCTACCCCAGCCCACCAACTTTATTTCCAATACACCATTGCACATTCCAGAATTGTGACCTAGGATTCATCTTTAACTAATAGTGATTCGTATTCTTAGGGGCTACACATGACCAAGAATGTCTACATCGCCAGCGCGGCACGCTTGCCCATCGGTAAATTCGGTGGCAGTCTCTCTCGTCTATCACTGACGGAACTCGGCACGCTCGCTTCTCGCGAAGCGATTGACCGTTCGGGAATTCCGGCCGCAGACATCGATACGACAGTGGCTTCCAACGTCCTGCCGGTAGTTCCGAGCGATCTCTACATCGGCCGCAAAATAGCCCTCGGCATTGGGATGCCGGACTCCTCAACCGCGCTCGGAGTCAACCGTTTGTGCGGCTCAGGTGTCCAGGCAATTATCTCCGCGGCCCAGCTTCTGCAATCTGGTGACGGCACCACCGCCCTAGTCGCCGGCGTCGAGTCCATGAGCCAGGCGCCCTATTCCGTCGACGGAATGCGCAGCGGCAAGAAGATGGGTGACGGCAAACTCTACGACTGGCTCACCGGCGCGCTGTCCTGTCCTTTCGGGACAGGCCACATGGGTGTAACGGCAGAAAATATTGCCCGTGACTACGGTATTAGCCGCGAGCGCCAGGACGAGTTCGCAGCGGAATCACAGCGCCGCGCCGCGGCGGCGCAAGCAGAAAACATCCAAGCCGAGGAACTGGTCCCCGTAGGCGACCTGGATTTTGATGAACACGTGAGGCAGACGAGCGTCGACAAGCTGGCGCGTCTCAAGCCGGCCTTTGCCAAGGATGGGACCGTAACCGCAGGCAATGCCTCCGGCATTAACGACGGCGCGGCCGCAGTGGTGCTCACAGGCCAAGAGGAGCTGGAGTCGCGGGCGCTGACGCCACTGGCGAAGATCGTCAGCTGGTCCATCGCCGGCGTCGACCCCACCCGCATGGGCTTAGGCCCCATCGCCGCTGTGCCAAAAGCCCTGAAAAAGGCCGGCCTAAAGCTGGACGATATCGACCTCATCGAGTCCAACGAAGCCTTTGCTGCCCAGGCCATCGCGGTGCAGGACGAGCTTGGTTTCGACCTGGCTAAGACGAACATCTACGGCGGTGCCGTCGCCCACGGCCACCCGGTTGGCGCCACCGGCGTCATACTTGTCACCCGCTTGGCTTATGCACTGCGCCGCCTGAACAAGCGATATGGCCTGGTCACCATGTGTATCGGCGGCGGGCAAGGCATCGCGCTGATCATAGAGAACGAAGGAGCGAAGTAAATGTCAATCACCAAGGTTGCCGTCATCGGCGCGGGTTCCATGGGCTCGGGCATCGCGGCGCTGTGTGCGTCGGCGGGCCTCGACGTCGTCCTGCTCGATCAAAACGCCGAGTCCGCGCAGAAGGGCGTCGATATACAGTTGAAGCGCCGCGGCTTTTATCTCCCCCAAGACGCCGAACGCGTGCGCGCTTCCGCCGACTATGCGTTGTTAGAAGACCGCGATTGGATCATCGAGGCCATCTTCGAGGACCTGGGCGCCAAGCACTCCTTGTACCAAGCCATCGAGCCGCATCTGAAGCCTTCAGCGATTCTCAGCTCGAATACCTCCACCCTCCCGCTCGCTCGCCTCAAGGACGGCGTTCCGGTCGCACGCCAGGAGCGCTTCGCCATCACTCACTTTTTCAATCCGCCCAAGGTCATGCGCTTAGTCGAGTTCATCGCTTCCGGCGAGACCGAGGCCACGCTGCGCTCGACTATCGAACAAACCCTGGGCAAGATTGCGCTCGAGTGCCGCGATACCCCGGGTTTTATTGCCAACCGTGTGGGTTGCTATTGGATGGCAGCCGGCGTCGCCCGTACGCGCGAGAATGGCGTGAGCTACGAGCTTGCCGACGCCTCCTTCGGCCGCGCCTTCGGCATCCCCCGCACCGGTATCTTCGGGCTTTTGGACTACATCGGTTTGCAGCTGGTGGGGCCCATCTGGAACTCATTAGAAACCGCACTGCCTGCCGACGACCCGATGTTGAAGGTTCCGCTCGGCGAGGATGCTTTCATCGCGGGTCTGGTCGAGCGCGGTTTGACCGGGCGCACTGGCGAAGGCGGCTTCTACCGCGGGCGCAACGAGGTCATCAACTCCGACTATGAGTACGTGGCACGCACCCAACCGGACGACCCAGTCATAGGGCTCAAGGATCCGCGCGAGGTCATGGACACAGATTCGCCGGGCGGCCGCTTTGCCCGCGCGGTTTTCCTCGATACGCTGCGCTATTGCTGCGAGGTAGCGCCGGAAATCGCCGCGCACGTCGGGCTTATCGACGACGGCCTCACCCTCGGCTTCGGCTGGAAGAAGGGCATCTTCGCGCTTGCCGACGCCATCGGCATCGAGTGGGTTGCCTCCGCCTACGGTGACGACGTGCCGGCGTTGGTAGACGCGGCAGCCAAGGCCGGTGGATTCTTTGCTGACGGTCAGGCGCTTAGCGCTGACGGCAAGCTGCGGCCACTGCCTGCCCGCGAGGGTGTCGAGAGTCTGCGTTCGCTGGCGCTCGAGACCGTAGTGTCGTTGCCCGCCGGCGCGGTGCATGCTTTAGAAACCGAAGCGGGACGAATCGGCATCGTGGACTTCCATACCCCGATGAACTCCTTGCCGACCACCGCTCTTGAGGTCATTCGTGCTGCGGTTTCTGCGGTAGACGAACACGGCTTGCAGGCGCTGGTCGTGGGCAACGATGCGCCGGTGTTCTGCGCGGGCGCGGACTTGGCTTCGATTGCCGCGGCAGGCGAGTCCGGCTCTGCTGAACGCGTCAAAGAGCTCATTGCGGACGGCTCAAACACGCTGCGCCAGCTGAAGTTCGCGCCGGTTCCCGTGGTCGCGGCGGTGCGCGGTGTTGCCCTAGGCGGCGGCTTAGAGCTAGCCCTTTCCTGCGATCGAATCGTGGCGCACGCAGATAGCCAGCTGGCTTTCCCAGAGCTCAACGTGGGTCTCTATCCGGGCTGGTCGGGCACGATTTCCGCACTGGAGCGTCTCCGCACAGCTGGCGTGGCCGACTACCACCAGAAAGCCTTCGACTTCATCACCTCGACCAAGCCCTTCCCCAACGCTTTCGTGGCCAAGGAACAGGGCTTCCTCGCGGCAGACGACGTCGTATTGATGTCCCCTGACCACGTCCTGGCGCGTGCCATCGCGGAGACGGAGTCGCTCATTGAGGGCTACGCCCCACCTGCCGATGACGCGATTGACCTTTACTCCGGCCCTGCCCTCGACCGCGAGTGGCCCCTGGAGAATGCCACTGAAAACGACCACGTCATCGCAGCAAAGTTGGCGCAGATGTACACCGGTGAGGGCTCGCTGAGCTTTAACCAGTTCGCCGAACGTGAGGTGGAGTACGACGTGCCGCTGGTGTTACTGCCCGCGAACGTCGAGCGCGCCAAGCACATGGCGGCGACGCGTAAGCCGCTGCACAACTAGCCCGCGGACCTGTCCCCCACCGGTCGGGCCGCTGGTCAGCCGGGGCCCGTCCCAACCATTCTTTCGGATTGGTCCCATAGGTTGGGTCCCTTTACGGGGGAAAGGGACCACCTAGCGGGTTTTAGCCGGCCTTCTTACTCGTAAAGGGACCAGTAGACTGGGACCATCCTCGCTGTTGGGCAGCTTCCAGCGCCTGGCGCACCTCCCGCACGACACGGGCTCTCTCCGTGAGTAGCTCCCGTGGGCTGTATCGCAGCACGATGAAGCCACGGTTCTGAATCAGCTTCTCGCGTCGTCGCTCCTCCACGATTGTTTGCTCGGCACTCTTGCCAAACGACGAGCCGTCGTATTTGACGGCACCGTCGATCTCGATCACGACGGCGTCGTCAATGCATGTGTCTGCGCGGAAGTTCGGCGGAATGAAGTACTGCGCAACCACCTTCTCTCCCAGCTTCTCCGCGATGGCGATGCCTCGAAAGTAGGACTCGAAAGGCGATTCCGAATGCGCGATGGCGTGCTCAATCGCCTTCCGCGCCTGCGGGGCACCGTGCACGCGACCCATGGCGATCAGCGTGCGGCGCAGCTCGTCCTTCGTGGTGAGTTCCTTCGCGAGCGCCGAATCCATGGCAACGAGTCCCTCTTCGAAGGAATGGTGCCTTGCGATGTCGATGCACGCTCGTGCCACAGTTGTGCAACGGGTGCCGAGCTGCTTGGAAATCATGTTGTCTGGCAGGTGCGTCTTGCGGTATTCGTAATCGGCTGGAATCTTCGTCTTTACTGGCAGAGATTTGGACTGCCTGGCCATTTCAATCTTTTCGTCGAAAGGCGGGAGGACCCAAAGGCCCCATAGCCTGGCTGCTGACTTTCCTATCATGATGGCTTTGTGCACGCTTTTGCCCGCGGCAATCACTTTGAGGCGCTGGCGTTCGTAAGTGGGTAATTGCTCGAAGTAATCCCGCGGGGTTGCGACCCAGGGCGCTATTCGCAGAAGCTCGCCATTGGCTATTTGCTCCCACACGTGGTGATCGTTGGACAGTGGACGTAAGTGAATGAGTCGTTGTGTTTGAGTCATACAACAATGTTCGCCAAGCGCGTGCGCCCGTGTCTAGAGTCAATTTTTTGCCTGTGGATAACTCTGTATTTGTGCAGATAGAAGCAGTGTTCCCTAGGGGGAGTTGGCGCTTTCGAGGCCGTCTGCCGGCTGGTGCCTCAGCGGCTGGCCTCTTACTGGCGAATGGGCGGTTTCAGCTGCCGCGATTTGGTCCTCCTCTAGCGGTCCCATTGGTTGGGTAGTTTTACGAGAACCGACTCCCGCGCAATGGCTCCTAAGGGTTTCTTTACCCCCTAAAGAAACCCAACCAATGGGACCAAACCCGGTAAGGGGTGGAGCGAGCGCCAAGCGAGGTGCGAGAGCGCCAAGCGAGGTGCGAGAGCGCTAGGCGGCACGCATGCCAAGCGGGGCGCGGGCAGGCTGCTACTTGTAGGCCGAGAAACCCGTAATGACCTTGCCCATGATGAGGCTCTGCACGGTGTCGGTTCCCTCATAGGTGTGCATGGCCTCGATGTCGGCAAAGTGGCGCGCGATGTCGTTTTCTAGCAGGATGCCCACGCCGCCGAGCATGTCGCGGGCGTCGGAAGCAATGCGTCGCGCAGCGCGGGTGTTGTGCAGCTTCGCCGCGGAAGCCTGCGGCGGGGTGAGCGTGCCGGCCTCCTCGCGGGCGGCAACCTCGCGGCAGGTCAGCATCATCTGGTTGAGGTCCAGCACCATGTTGGCCAAGCGCTGCTGGATGATCTGCGCTTTTGCCAGCTCACGGCCGAACTGGACGCGCTCCATGACGTAGTTGCGCGCGGTTTCATAGCAAGCCACGGCCGAGCCCAACGCCATCCACGAGACGCCGATGCGCGTTGCAGTCAGCACGCGGGAGACGTCCTTAAACGTTTGGCAGCCGGGCAACCGGTTGGAGGCAGGAATGCGGCAATCCTCCAAGACGATGTGCGCCTGGTGGATAGCGCGCAGTGACAGCTTGCCGGTAATCACCGTGGCCGAGTAGCCCGGCGCGTCCTGCGGAACGATGAAGCCACCCACGTTTCCGTCCTCCATACGGGCGTAAATCACGGTCACGCCACCGGAAGCACCGTTGCCGATCCATTTCTTTTCGCCGTTGAGAACCCAGGAATCGCCGTCGCGGACCGCGGTGGTCTCCAGTGCAATGGAGTCAGAACCGTGCAACGGTTCCGTCAGACCAAACGCGCCGAGCAGCGAACACGACGCCATCGCTGGCAGGTAGCGGGAGCGCTGTTCCTCCGAGCCAAGCATCGCGATGGAGCGCATAGCCAGGCCGGCCTGCACGGCAACGACAGTGCCCATCGAGGCGTCGGCACGCGTGACCTCCATGAGCGCCAAACCCGCGCCGAGTGAGGTCATGGACTCGTGGCCAGGAACGTCAAGGCCGTCCGTCATGAGGTCGAGCTCGCCTAAGCGGCGCACAAGTTCGAGGGGGTATTCGCTTTTCTCCCAATGCTCATTGATAACCGGAAGGCAATCTTCACGAAACGAGCGAGCACGTGCCCAGACCTCGGCGTCTTGGGCACTGATGCCGTCGAACGCGCCGAGAAAGTCAGTTGTAGAATCAAAGAGATTATTGGACATTGCGGGCCTCCGAAACGAATCACTATTAGTCTGCTATTGTGATACACGCCTCACCGCCTGTCAAGAGAACGTACCCAGCGAAAGGCACACCACCATGGCTAACCAGAAGCGCCGCGACCAAATCGCCACCGCCGCCCTTGACCTCTTTGACCAGCGCGGCTTCCACGGCACCGGCATGGAAGACATCGCAAAGGCAGTGGGCATGCGGGCATCGAGCCTCTACAACCACTACAAGTCCAAGCAAGAGCTGCTCGCCGAGGTCACCGTCTCCGCCATGGAGGAACTCCTTCGTGCCAACGCCGCGGCGCTCGCCGGGGTCACGGGTTCCGAGGAAAAAATCCTCGCCACGATGCGCGCACACGTCATCTTCCACGCCACCCACGCCAAGCGCGTCCGCGTGGTCAACAACGAGCTCAACAACCTCGAAGACCCCCACAAGTCCGTGGTCCTGCAGCTGCGCCGCGACTATGTGGCGCGTTGGATGAACGTCGTCGACGAGGGCAGCTTCCAAGCCGAGAACCTCAAGATTGCCTGCTGGGCGCTCATCGACATGGGCATCGGCGTGGCCACGTGGTTTAGCCCCGATGGCCCGTACACCGCCGAGGAGCTCGGTGACATGTACGGGCAGTTCGCGCTCCGCCAGCTGACCTAGCCGCTACGCGCAGCCAATCTCCTCGACCTCTTCGTGGTCCGGGTAGATGACACGGATGCGCGAGTACACCTTGGCGTTGTAGCCACACGCTTCACGCTTGTCGACGACCACCCGCACCGGCGTCTGCTTAAACTTGCCCTCCGCACAGAAGGGGTCGCAGTCGTTTTCGACGGCCGTACCCTCAGCCGTGGCCTCATCGGCGCCCCAGTTGGACCACTTGAGGTCATTGACCAGGTAGTTGTTATCACCGCAGGCCAGCGCAATGCTGTCGGGGCCTTCCAGGCCGGTGACGGACACGCAGCCCAAGATGGCTGTGGCCTCCACGGTGGTGGTCACGTTGGGGCCGACCAGACCGACCACGCGGACCAGCTGACCGGTTGCTGGAAGGATGGAGAAGCTGATGTGGTCAGCGTCGCGAATGACGCTGATGAGTCCGTCCTCCCCCACGCCGTCGTCGGAGCCCTGCGAGGTCGAAGCCAGGTCGTTGCCGTCGGTGGCGGCCAGGATGTCGTAGACAATCTTCTGCTGCTCGCTGCTCAAACCCGGCTGCAGCAGCAGCTGCAGCGCGCCGAGGGCGCGGTTGGGGAAACGATCCGCAAGAGCTTCTAGCCCAGCGCGGTCGGTGGCCGCCATGAGGTCTTCTGCGGGGATGGCCGGCTGCGGGTCGAACCCTGGCAGCTCGCCTTGGGAGGAGATGTTCACGGTGCCGTCGACGCCCACCGAATACTCGGTCGTGACAGTAGACGAGCCATCGGTGTCCACGCGCTTGAGGTACTCCTTTGAGGTCACGCCCTTGTCCGCGGCGTCGGGCTGCGCGGCGGCAGCCGCGCCCGCGTGCGTGAGCACCTCCGCCACGGCGACCGGCTCGCTGCGGTTCACAAACGGGATGACCCCGCCGACCAAAGCTAAGACACCGACGCCCGCGGCCACGGCCGTCCACGGCGTGCGTGACCCCGAATCGACGATGCCGCTGAGGACCGCCTCGGAGCGGGTAAGGGCGGCGTCGTCAAGCGCAGCGTCTGGCACCGGATTTGCGGCGCGCAATTGGGAAAGCGGATCAGTCATCGTGGCCTCCGGTGAGCTCGGAAAGGTGGGTGCGGGCGCGGTGCAGGCGCACGCGGACGTTGTTAGGGGTGATGCCGAGGACCTCGGCGATCTCGGCCTGCGTGAGCTCCTCCCAGGCGAAGAGAGTGAGGATCTCGCGCTCGGCATAAGGAAGCTGCAGCAGGGCGCGGTTGATGTCGAGGGACAAGTCAACGGCGGCGGATTCGTCGGGAAGGGCTCCGTCAAAGTCGTCGAGGTTTTCGAACTCGCGGCGCGAACGATAGAACTCGCGCATCACGTTGCGTGCGATGCCATAGAGCCATGGCAGCGGGTTCTCTCCTGTCAGGGTGTCGAAGTTGGCCCAGGCGCGCTCGAAGACGTCGGCAGCCAGCTCCTCAGCGTACTCCTGCGGCACGCGACGCCTTAAGAACGCCAAGACGACAGGATAATGCGCGCGAAAATGCCGGGAGAACTCCCGCCTTCGCGCGCCGGGCAAGGTTAAGACGGACAAATAAAACTCCACGAGCCTGCTGGAACATACTTCACATAGAGTATGTTGCAGCAGGCTCGGAATTATTACAGACTAGTGCGCGACTTTTTCTTTAACCGGAATCAGCACTGTCTTGGCCAGGGAGGCGGCCATGCCCGCGGCGTCGACGCCCACCGCAGCCAACGGAATGATGATCATGAGGCCATTTCAGCCGCAAACAACCAAGGAGGAGCGCCGTTCTTTTGGGACTAAAGAGCCGCTTTGAGGCTGATTGAAAAGTCCGTTGTGCTTGGTGTCGGGCGCAGATGGTTTACTAGTAGACGATGGAACCGCTCGAACTCAGCGCGCTCACCGGCACGCAGTCCCGTACGTATGGCACTCGGAAGATCACCGACTCTATGGTGAACGCACCGGTCCATGTGGCGATCGCACTATGGGACGAGCGCTGGGACTCCGCGCCGGGCGGTACTGTTGATGGCTGGGTCATCGCAGTAAACACCAGGCAGACTCGGTTCATACGCAAGGGCCAGACCAAGAGCGGCGACGTGGTGGAGATTGCCATCCGCGAGTTCGAGAAGGCCACGAAGAACCTGAAGGGCCGAGTCTGGATTGTCACGGGGCGCCGGCAAAATGCGCTGCGGTCGGCGCTGGAACGGCGCGGTTATACAGTGACGGGCAGCTTTGCGGAGGAAAATAGGGCGTCGAAAAGCGCGAGCTCTGTGCGCCGCAAGGAAGCGGGCCTGACCGCGCGTAAGGCCAAGAAGTTGGGCGAGGCACCGCGGAAGAAAGAGTCCACGCAGGTAGAGACTCCGAAGGCACATTGGTGGCCAAACTTCTCGCAGGCGTCATCATGGCCGGAGGGCGCCACGGTGCGCATTGCTACCGACGCCTCCTCCGACACCGTGTTCAAGGGCTCCATGTGCTTCGTGGCGGGCAATGGCGACTACCGGCTGCGCACCCGCGAGACTAAGGCGGGTACTGACGAGCTCGAGCTGGAGTCGCTGACCTTAGCGCTGAAGTACCTGCTCAAGGTGGGTGCAAAGAAAGCGATTATTGAAAGCGACTCGGTCGCGGCGCTCGAAGCAGTGGAGCAGTTACGCAATAAGCAGTCGAAGGCGGTGCGCTCGCGGCGGACGTGGCGCGGCGTAACGTCAGGTGCGCGGTCGCGTTTCCAGCAGGCCTGGAACGACGTCGAAGGCGAATGCGAGGTGGAAATCCGCCGCGTGCTTGGCCATGCGGGCGATCCGCTCAACCGCGCGGCGGACCAGATTGCGTACATGGGGCTGCGTGCGATTGCGCATCCGATGAAGCAGTCGCGGGCCACGCTGCAGGAGGGCATCACCAAGGCGCTGGCCAAGCTTTAGGCTTAGCCGCGAAAAGATGATCAGGCAGGCAAACGCCACCGCCCACCCCCCACAGCCAACGGCGTTTGTGCAGTTTATCGCGATAGATGACGGACATTAACAGGTACCACGCCGACGGGATAATAAAGAAGAGACTGGTTCCTGGGGCCGCGCTAAAATCAGTAAATCCGATTAAAAGGAGAAACGCTGACAGGCCAGCTTTCCACCAAGAAAATAGGTAAAACTTGCCATCTGCCTCTGCTGGCTCTGGCTCGTTAGCTTCGGTTTGAGCTGGTACGGCTTCGCTTGGCTCGTCTACTAGCGCTGGTTGGAAAGACTGCGTTTGCGGGGATGTTTTCGACGCTTTCGTGTTGGTCCCCCTCTACGGGTTTCCCTCTAATGGTCCCTTTACGAGTAGCGTTGGCGACGAATACGGCCCATTGGGTTTCATTACCCCCTAAAGAAACCCAACCAATGGGAGCCAACCAATGGGACCAGTCTGGGACGTGCGGAAACCCCAGGCGGAGAGGGCCAGAGGCGAGGCCAGGCGGAGGCCAGGCCGCACAGGGCGCTAGTGGCCGCCGTTTCCGCCGGACGCGAAGGTGAAGGTATCGGTCTCACCGGAATCGCAGGTCACGGTGTAGGTGTGATAGCCGTCGGCAGGACCGGGGCCGATGTTGTCCGGCGCGGTAACGTAGCCCACCAGTTGGCCGAGGTCAGCTGCCGGCGACATCACCGTCGTCGCACCCCATGACGTGGTCAGGTTCGCGCGAGTGCCCGGACAGTTTGCCGCAATAAGCAGCTCCTGGCCCGGCTTGAGCTGACCGTCAACAGTACTGGTCAGCTGGGGGCCAGCGGTGGTCTTCGCATCCTCGCTGAACGGATTGAAGCCGGTAGCAACTGCAGCGCCACCACCAGCCAAAATAGCGCAAGCAGCGGTAGCAGCAACGAGGGTCTTTTTCATGATGACTCCTTAACTAGGAAGTTGGTGTTCACCTAGTTAGTTGCACTACCGTCGCGTTTATTACAGGCGACCAGAGAGTTTTTCCAGCCGCCAGTAGGGGGCTTAGCCGGCGATTCGGCGCGCGCCGTCGCCAGGGCTGGCCACAAGGAAGGTCGGCGCCGGGAAGCCGCGCTCAGCCGCGGCAGCAGCGATTGCCTCCGCCGTCGACTCCACATCGGCACGCTTGACCAGCACAATCACCGCGCCACCGAAACCGCCCCCAGTCATACGCGCGCCCACCTCACCGGCCGCCACGAACGCGCAGTCCAGCTCCGGCGTGGTGACCTCGTACTGGTCGCGCAGCGAGATGTGGCTATCGCGCATGAGCTCCCGGAAACGGTCAAGGTTGCCGGCCTCCAAGTCGGAGGCAGCTTCCAAGGTGCGGGCGGTCTCCTCCACGACGTGGGCGACGCGGCGCTTAACGACGCCTTCATCCTCTCCAACTTCCCTTGCCCACCGGGTGGCATCCGCAACGGCATCGGGAATATCGCGGATAGTTCCGCCGCGGGCCTCAGAGCCCGCCAATGCAGACTGAACCGCATCGATGACGCCGCGGCGGGAAGCGTACTGGCCGTCGTTCAAAGAGTGAGGGGCGTTGGTGTCCGCAATCAGCAGCACCATGTCGCGCTCAGCAATGTTGAACGGCACGCGGCGCACCTCACCCGTGGAGAAGTCCAAGACGAGCGCTTTGCCCTTCTCCCCGAAGAGGCTCGCGTTCTGGTCCAAGCCACCCGTCGAGGCGCCCACGACTTCGTTCTCCGCGCGCATGCAGGCGAGAACCAGGCGGGTGCGGGCGGCGTCGTCAGGCGCGTGGCCTGTCGAAAGCTCGTAGGCCGCCACCGCCACCGAACACTCCAACGCCGCGGAGCTGGAGAGACCGGAGCCAACCGGAACGTCAGAGACAATCGCGATGTCCAAGCCGGTGCAGGAGGAAATGCTGCCATCTTCCAAGCCAGCCCACAGCGAGCCCACGACGTAACCAGCCCAGGCATCCGGGGTACCGTTGGCCCAACCCGGGCCAACCTCATCCAGAAAAACGTCCACGCGGCGGACTTGGCCGCCAAACTCCGAGGCGATGCGCACGAGCCCATCCGAACGCGGAGCCACGGCCACGGCCGTGTTCTGCTCCAGCGCGAAAGGAATCGAGGCGCCGCCGGCATAATCGACGTGCTCGCCGATGAGGTTCACGCGGCCCGGCGCGGCCCACACACCAGCCGGTGCAGCGTCGAAGTTGGAGCGGAAGAGTGCGGTCGCGGCGTCGGCAAGCGCGGCGTCGGAGCGAGTGGAAATCCAGTTAAGCATCCCAGACCTCCTTGAAACGGGCGGCGATGCGCTCCGGGGTCGTGTCATTGATCCACACTGCCTGCGCGGACTCCGAGCCGGCGAGGTACTTCATGCGGTTCGGCGAGCGCATCAGCGAAAACAGCTGCAGGTGCATGCGCACGTCCCCGCGCAGCGTAGGGTCGGCCGGCGCGAGGTTCCAACCAGCGATGTACGGGGTCTTTTCCACGCCGTCGAAGAAACGGTCCACAGCGGTATACAGCTTCTTGAGCAGGGCGGCGAGGTCGTCGCGCTGCGCGCTGGAAAGCTCGGTGAAATCAGCCGCGTACTCGTTTGGCATGACCATGGCCTCCAGCGGCCACTTCGCGGCAGCTGGGACGAACGCGGTGAAGTGCTCGGTCTCGGCAATGATGCGCGTTCCCGCCTCGCGTTCCTTGTCCAAGATATCCTGGAAGAGGTCGCCCTCGTAAGCCTGGGAGCTGGCCACGATAGCCTTCATGCGCGGCGAAAGGAACGGGTAGGAATAGATCTGGCCGTGCGGGTGCTGCAGCGTCACGCCGATTTCGGCGCCGCGGTTTTCAAAAGGGAAAACCTGGGCCACCTCAGGCAGCGCAGACAGCGCAGAGGTGCGGTGTGCCCACGCCTCGATCACGGTGCGGATGCGGCTGACCGGGAGATCCTTGAAGCTCAGCTCCGGGTCAGAAGTAAAGCAGACCACCTCGCAGCGCGCCTTGGCAGGCTTGCGCGGGACCAGGCCCATCTCGTCTACGTCTTCCTCGTAATCCTCCATGCCCATGGCAAAGGACGGGAAGCGGTTTTCGAAGACAACGACGTCATAAGAAGGCGAGGGAATCTCCGTAGGCAGCTGGCCCGGCAGCGTTGGGGCGAGCGGGTTCTCGTTGGCTGGCGGCATGAACGTGCGGTCCATGCGGTGAGCGGCAAAAGCCACCCAGTCACCAGTGAGCGGATCGCGGCGCATCTCTGAGGCCGGAGTGACCTGCGGCAGATCGCGGCTGTCTTCTAGGACGCGATCGGGGTGTGGGGTGTCGTCGAAGTAGATGATTTCGCGGCCGTCGGCAAGCGTCGCCTTGGTGATCTCTACCATTACTTGGCCTCCGTCAGCTTCGACTCGTCGATCTTGGAAGGGTCAACGATGATGGGGCGCAGCTTAGCCCACAGCATGAAACCTGCTGCTACGGCTGCCATGGCGATGCCCGCCCAGAGGTTGTCGGAAGAATCCTTCGCCATACCGGTTTCCGGGTTTACGCCTGGGTCGAGGGCAAAGGAGCAGATGATAAGCACGATGCCGTAGAGGCCAAGCAGGGCACCGATAACGTTGCGGAGATCGAAAGCGCCTGCATGCTGAGGAGAAGTCTTTTGAGTCATGATGGTTGCTCCTTTAGGCAAAGATGACGTTCAGGCCGATTGCAATGACCAAACAGATGACGCCGAGCGGAACGGTCTGCTTGTACCACGGAAGGTTCTTCTCGGTGTAATCCTCGAAGTGGTCCTTCGGCGTAACGGAAGAAACAAAGCCCACGAGCTCCTCGTCCGGCTTCGGCTGAGTAAACATGGTGACGATGACGGAGACGATGATATCTACCGTAAATGCCACGCCGGCGGCCACGAATGCGGTGCCCTGGCCTGGCAGGTTGAAGATGGAAGCCGTTGCGTCAGTAAAGGTTGCGATGTACCAGAAGGTAATTGCAGATGCGGTACCTGCAACGAGGCCGGACCAACCTGCGTGCGGGGTCATGCGCTTCCAGAACATGCCCAGGATGAAGGTGGCGAACAGCGGAGCGTTGAAGAAGCCGAACAGCGTCTGCAGGTAGTCCATGACGTTGCCGAAGTTCTGGGCCAAAAGTGCGGTAAAGACGGCCACGCCGGTGGCGACGACGGTCGCGATGCGGCCGAACTTCAGGTAGTAGCCATCCTCGCGCTCCTTAACCACGTAGGTCTGCCAAATGTCATAAGAGATAACGGTGTTAAAGGCCGAGATGTTGGCGGCCATTCCGGCCATGAAGGAAGCGAGCAGGCCCGCAATTGCGACGCCCAAAAGGCCGTTCGGGAGCAGGTCGCGCATCAGCAGCAGGATGGCGTCGTTTGGCTTGGCGGTCTCTTCCATCAAGTCAGCGACGGAGACGGAGGCAATCATGCCCGGGATAACCACGAGGAAGGGCACGAACATCTTCGGGAAAGCACCAATGATTGGCGTCTTGCGCGCTGCAGAGATCGACTCCGATGCCATGGCGCGCTGGACCTCGACAAAGTTGGTGGTCCAGTAACCGAAGGAAAGGACGAAGCCTAGGCCCAGGACGATGCCGATGACGGACCAGACCGGATTCTCGAAGCCAGATATGTCAGTGCCCGGCCAGGTGTGGAAGTGGGAATCGTTCGCCACGGAATCCTTCAGCCCCTGCCAGCCGCCGACGCGGTTCAGGCCGATAATCGTCAGCGGTGCCAGCGCAGCGATGATGACGAAGAACTGCAGCACCTCGTTGTAGATGGCAGCGGACAAGCCGCCCAGGGTGATGTAGGACAGGACGATGATGCCGGCAACAACGAGCGCGACCCACATAGGCCAGCCCAGCAGAGCCTCGACGATGGTGGCCAGCAGGTACAGGTTCACGCCTGCGATAAGCAGCTGGGCTACGGCGAAAGAAATGGCATTGACCAGGTGCGCCGCGCTACCGAAGCGCTTGCGCATGAACTCTGGCACGGAACGCACCTTGGAGCCGTAGTAGAACGGCATCATCACGATGCCCAGGAACACCATGGCCGGGATAGCGCCGATCCAGAAATAGTGCATGGTCTGGAAGCCATACTCCACGCCGTTGGCGGACATACCGATGATCTCAACCGCGCCCAAGTTCGCCGAAACGAATGCCAGGCCGGTCACCCATGCGGGCAGTCCGCGGCCGGAGAGGAAGAAGTCGATGGAGGAGGAAACGCGGGCTTTGGCAGCCCAGCCGATTCCCAGGACGAAGAGGAAGTACAAGGCAACGAGCAGGTAGTCCACCCAGGTTGCGTCGAGTCTCAATACTGAAGGTTCCATGTGGAGAGCTTTCTTTACTAGATTGCGCTCAAGCGGAGCTCGTAGGCAATCGGTTGATGTGCGTTAATTTCGGCAAGGTCGATGCCACTGCGCAGTGCGTTCGGTGGAGCGCTCATGGGTTCCACTGCGAGTGCACGGCCGCGGCCGGGGTAGTTGTCCGGGGTATACATCTGTACCCAGTCAAGGCCCGGCCCCATTGCAAGGCGAACGCCTTTGCCTGCGGAAACGTAATCCGCCGTGAGGGGCCCCTGTCCGCGGAAGCAATCATCCCAAGCCACGTCAGCGATACGCTGCTGCTTGACGACGACGCTTTCCACCACGCCCGTGGGCAAGTTCCGGGTATCAAGAAGGTGGTGTTCGGTGACGCCGAGACTAAGAATTGAGGCGTCGGCAGCCGCGCCGCGGGCAGAAAGATAGGTATGAAGGCCAAACGCGAAGGGGCAATCCTGCTCCGCGCGGGCCTCAAAGCGGGCGTGAAGCCCAGTTTGATCGAGGCTGTAAGTGGCGGTGAGCTGAATGGGCCACGGCCAAGGGGCCTCGATCTGGGTGGTGAGCTGAACTTGGTTCACGCAGTAGCGCTTTAATTCCCAAGCCTTGTCGCATACAAAGCCATGGATGGCGTTGTTGCGCTCAGGCTCGTTGACGGGCAGACAGTAAACGCTCCCCCGCCAGTTAAAACGACCATCTGCAGTGCGGTTAGGCCACGGGGCAAGAACTACGCCGGCGCACATGGGCGGGAGATCCTGATAAGTCTCCACCAGCGGCTCGCCGACGAAGGTCAGCGATTTAATACCGCCGCCGAAGCTGGCAATTTCCGCCTCGTATGCGCCATGCGCTATCCGGTAAGTAGGTGCCTGACTGGTCATAACCTAAGGCCTTCCTTTTCCGTGTGTAACTCACTACGTGGCTTAGGTTAAGACGCTGCTCAAACGCTAGTCAAACGTTTGCATAAACTTGCATAATGAATTTGCTAACGTCCAAAAGCGCTGATGACTGGTAATAAACGGCGCCACATAATCCGTGCCGCGGAGTGCGGAGTGGCAAGGACCTCACGCAAATAGTTTTCTGGTTTTAGCGCCCATGGCGTGAAAGCAGGATGCACGCGAATCGGGATTCCGAGGTGCCACGACCACAGCTTGGTACGCAGTGCATGGAAATCACTGGTGACTACATCGAAGTAAGGCGGCTTGCTCATCGCATAGGCATTTTCGAGGTTCTCATTAGTGCTCGTGGCACGTGGCTCGACGATTATCTTCTCGCGCGGGACTCCCCTGCCCACCAAATACTCGGCCATGACTTCGGCCTCGCCATAACCGGAGACGATGATGTCTTGTCCCCTCCAAATACGAAATGCGTGCTCGAGCCTGCGCTCAAGCATGGGGCCAGGCACTCCGCCTTGCACGCGGGCTCCAAGGACCAAAATGGGGACTAAGCTAGGGCCGAACATAGTGCAAAAGCCTAATTGAGAAAGGACTTCCGTGGCCACACCGACTTTGAAGGACCTCGCCGCGGCCACGGGGGTTTCCATCTCCACCGTCTCCCGCGCGCTGGCCAATCACCCTGCGATTTCTCCGGCGACCACGCAAAAGGTCAAGGCTGCGGCCGAGCAACTGGGCTATCGCCCAAATGCGCAGGCACGCGCGCTGCGCGGTTCACGCTCCGATGCTATCGGCGTGGTGATTCCGAACCTGGCGG
>NZ_KV800714.1:143449-154310 GCF_001810285.1 Corynebacterium sp. HMSC071F07 | reverse complement strand
GATTCCGAACCTGGCGGATCCTTATTTCGCACTCATTGCTGCCGCGATTGAGGCCGAGGCCGAGCGCGTTGGCATCGCCGCCATCATGACCACCTGCTCTGAGTCACCTAAGCACTTAGCCAAAGCACTCGACGCACTGACATGGCGGCAGGTAGACGGCATCATCACCGTCCCGGTTGAAGGCGCCGAAGCAGCGCTAAAAGACGCCGCGAAATCCCGGCCGCTGCTGCTCATCGACCGCGAGCTGCCGCCCTTCCCTGCCGTTGCCTCAGACCCGCGCCCGGGCATGTTCGCGGCATTAACGCAGCTGCGTCAAAAGGGTCACCGCGTGGTCGGCTATATTCCAGGCCCGCAGCAAACTTCTACGGGCAGGCAGCGGCTGAAAGTCTTCCGCGGTGCAAGCAGCGAGTTTTCCACGCATTATGCACAAGGCGGCTTCCGCCGCAAGGACGGCTACGTGGGAGCACTAGAGCTCTTTGAAAAGGGCGTTACCGCCATCGTGGCGGGTGATTCCATGATGACGGCTGGTGCGCTGGCCGCCTGCTATAACGCCGGCAAGGCCATCAGTGAAGACATCGCGTTGGTGGGCTACGACGACTTAAATCTCTTCCGCCTGCAACCGGTGCCGATCTCGGTGGTGGACCAGGACATGGCGGCGCTGGGCCGGCTAGCAGTCCAGCACCTGACCAAGGCGATTACGCATAACACAACACCGACCGGGGTAAAGATTCCTACCTCTTATATCCCCCGCGTTTCCACCGCCCGGCAGTTCTCCTAAGGGCGGTAGCTCCAGGAAATCGCCTATTCCCCCAGCAGCTGGGCGCGCAGGTTTGCGTCCTTCTTCTCCACCTCGGCGGCCATATTTTCTTGGTACTGCGCCATCTTCTCGGTTAGTTCGGGTTCCCCTGCGCCGAGGATACGAACGGCAAGAAGGCCCGCGTTCTTAGCGCCGCCGATAGACACGGTCGCCACCGGCACGCCACCGGGCATCTGCACGATGGACAGCAAAGAGTCCAGGCCATCCAAGTCCTTCAGCGCGCGCGGAATGCCGATGACCGGAAGCGGAGTCGCCGCAGCAACCATGCCCGGCAGGTGCGCAGCACCGCCGGCGCAGGCGATGATGGCCTTCAGGCCACGCTTATGCGCGTCCTTGGCATAAGAGAGCATCTTTTCTGGAGTGCGGTGTGCACTGACGACGCCCACCTCGAAAGGCACGCCGAACTCCGCCAAGACTTCGGCAGCAGGTTTTACGGTAGGCCAATCTGAATCAGAGCCCATGATGAGGCCAACGAGCGGTTCCATATCTTCTCCTAGGTGGTTGTTACTGGGGGCAGCAAGAAGGTTGCGGGAATCTGCGGAACAATTATGCAGGCAGAGCTTTTAGAGCCAGGCCGCGTGCACGAGGAAGTGCGCAGCGTCTGCCGCGATGTGGCGGGTTTGCTCGACGTCCTCACCCACGACGTTGACGTGGCCAATCTTACGGCCGGCGCGGTGATCCTTGCCATAAAGGTGAATCTTGGCCTGCGGGTAACGCTCCATCACGGCACGTACGCGTTGCGGCATTGGCATTTCTGGATCTTCCGGGCCACCAAGGACGTTAGCCATGACGGTTACGGGAGCAAGCGCTGTGGTCTCACCGAGCGGCAGATCCAAGACTGCGCGTAGGTGCTGCTCGAACTGAGAGGTAACGGAACCGTCCTGGGTCCAGTGCCCCGTGTTGTGCGGACGCATCGCGAGCTCATTTACAGCAATATCTTCTACTGCCCCATCGCTTGGGAAACCAGCAGCGGAGGCTGCGGCAGCCGAGGCCGCGCTACCCCAGTTGTCCACTTCAGCGACGGAGTAAGCAAAGAGTTCAACTGCCAGCACGCCTGTCACTCCTAGCTGGGTGGCCACTAGCTCGCCGACCTCGGCGGCGCGCTGCGCCAGCTCTGGGCTCAGGCCCGGCGCGGGTGCGAAGGCCTCGGCGCAGATTCCATCACGCTGCACGGATTGGGTAATCGGCCAAGCCTTCACCTCACCGGAAGGACGGCGGGCGACTAGAACCGAGAGCTCGCGGGTGAGGTTAACCTTCTCCTCTACCATCAAAGGCGTGCCGGCTTCCAGAAGCTCAGCGACCAGGGAATCCAGCTCCTCTGCAGCGGGGAACCACACGCCGTGGCCGTCGTATCCACCGCGACGCGCCTTCAAGCAAACGCGGCCTTCTACAAGCTCGGCAAAATTACGCGCATCCTCAACAGAGGCGATTTGTGCAAAACGCGGAACCGGTGCGCCCAGCTCCGCCAGCTTTTGGCGCATAAAGAGTTTGTCCTGGGCATACAGGAGCGCGGAAGGCTGCGGCTGGACGTTATAGCCGGCGTCGATAAGCGCTTGCACGTGCTCGGTGGGCACGTGCTCGTGCTCGAAGGTCAGCGCATCGGCATCTTTGGCTGCAGAAACCAGCGTCTCGTAGGCATGGTAATCACCCAAGACCACGTCTGGAATGACCTGCGCTGCGGACTGCTCCTGCGAGGAGGCAAGAATGCGCAGGTGGATGTCGAGCTCGGCGGCAGCCGGCTGCATCATGCGTGCGAGCTGGCCGTCGCCATAAACGGTAACGATGGGCTTTGCTGTATGACTCACCCATCCAATACTAGCCTTAACCTTATGATCGTCAGGCATACCATCTTCCAGAACTCCCTCCTGGCCGCTCTGTTGGACGGCATTTATGACGGCGAAATGACCATTGGTGAGCTGCTCGGCAAGGGCAACTTTGGCATCGGTACCTTCGATGCGCTCGACGGCGAAATGTTGATTCTCGACGGCATCTGTTACCAGCTGCGCGGCGACGGAACTGCCACCATCGCGGACCTGGACCAGGGAACGCCCTTTGCGGTGGCCACCAATTTCGTACCCCGCATCAAAGTGCAAGCACCGCGCGGAATGCGCCGCGAAGAGCTTTCGGCCTTCGTCGATGAAGTCGAGCCTTCCGCCAACTACATGTACGCGGTGCGGATAACGGGGCGCTTCGAGTCAGTGCGCACGCGCACCGTGGTCAAACAGTCCAAGCCCTACCCGCCCATGGCGCAGGCGGTGGGCGGCGATAAGGAGCTGTACTTTGAAAACGTCGAGGGCATCATCGGTGGTTTCCGCACCCCAGTGTTTGAAAAGGGAATCTCGGTGCCAGGCTGCCACGTTCACTTTATCGACGCCGCGCGTTGCTCCGGCGGGCACGTACTGGACTACGTCGTTGACGAAGCCACCATCGAGCTCTGCCCCGGCACCGATCTTGAAATGCGGCTGCCGCTTACCCAGGAATTCGAGCAAGCCAACCTGGCTCCTGAGGATCTGGACCACCAGCTGCACACCACAGAGGTTAAGAATTAGAAGAGCTCCTGCTCGTTGAGAATTTCTTCCACGCGCTTGGCCTTGGGGATGGAAGAGAAATACATTGGCCGCTCATAACCGTGGATGGCCAGCGATATTCCACCGCGGCGCCGCCTAGCACCGCGAATATCCTGCAGCGGGATGGAATCAATGTGACCGCCCTCGCGGGCGATAACGCGCAGGTTAGTAACGATGAAGCGGCGCCGGCGCGCGCGGTACAGCGGCATACCGAAACGCCACAGCGATAGCAGCGCCCAGATTAAAACGATGCCGTTACGCAGGTTTCTATCTAGGCCGTGGACATCCGCCCAGCCGATGCCCATCCATGCCACGCCGGTAATGAGGATGAGCTCAAGGAAAGGAAAGATCAGCGCGCGAAACGGCGCTGTCATATCCACGCGGACTACTTCGCCGCGCCCCATCTTCATCAGTCCCATAGGGGTGCATGATACCCGCCGGAGACGGCGAAGGACTTCAGCAACGTGGCCTATTCCGCGGCTGAAATCACCAACGGCGATTCCTACACCGTCACCATCGGCGGCACTGTCGCTGAGGCGATTGCCGGTGAGGTCTCCCAGGGAATGGGCGGCGGTCCGATGAGCGGACAGTGCCCCTAAATAGACGCAATTTGCCAAATAGGAATGCCTACCACGCTCTGCGGCGGGCCCTATTTGGCAAATTGTGCTTTAAAGCGCCCCGCCACTCCACTCAGCGCAGCAACGAGTCACTACTGCACGGGACGCAGGTGGGTGACATCACCTGCCGAGTAATATTCGCCGCCGACGTTGATGCGGCCGTCGTCGCCAATGCCCTCGACGACACCCACGACGTCGCCAGTCGGCGCTTCAAGGCGAACTTCCTGGCCGATCGATGAGCACACCGCACGGTAATCCGCCATGAGCTGTGGGTCTTGGTTCTCCCACTGGGTGATGCGACGACGCAGGTTCTTGAGCAGGGCAATCGCCAATTTCGTGCGATCCGTATCGCGACCTTCCAGCATGAGCGAGGTGGCCTTTTCGATAGGCAGCTGCTCTCGAGTAAGCGTGACGTTCAGGCCCATGCCCACAACCACGCGCGCGGAAGGCGCAGGCGCGGCCTGCGTTTTCGGGGCGACCTCAGCCTTATTGACTTCAGCCTTGTTTACTTCCGCCTTGTTTACCTCAGCCTTGCTGACTTCGATCTTGGGCGCGGACTTGAAGGCGGCACCCACGGGGCCAGCCTCGGCAAGGATGCCGCAGAGCTTATTGCCATTGATGTGAACGTCGTTCGGCCACTTCAGAACGGAGCCCTCGACGGTGTCGGTGACGGCCAGGCCCGATGCCAGTGGCAGGGGGCCTAGGTGCTCGAGAGAATCCGGAAGGATAAGAACAGAAAAAATAAGCTGCGAACCGGCAGGGCTTACCCAGGTCCGACCTAACCGGCCCTTGCCGGAAAACTGCTCGTTGGTCAGCAACACCGTGCCATCGGCAACGTTTTCAGCCTTCATAAGATCGGTGTTGGTTGAGCCGGTCTGCTCAACATATTCAACTAGAGCAAAGTCATCCGCCAGCGCGGTACGAATGCATTCAATATCAAGTGCTGCTGTCATGCCCTATGAGAGTACTCGACTATGCCGCATGCAGTTTACACGCAGCACAAAGGCTAGAACCAGTTTGGCTTATGCAGGATTTCCTGCGCGGACCTTTCATCCAAGCAGCTAGTCAAGACTGCCTGCGGCAGCGCCTTTTCCACCTGTTCCGGGGAGATGGTTATGCCGCGGTTGCCCGGCAGCCATTCCACGGTGTCAACAATGAGCTTGTCGTAGATAAAACGCTTATCCCCCGTCAGCGAGCGGCCATCGCCTTCCATGACGACGGTGTAGCGAATTTCAGGATCCACCCATTCACAAACCCACTGGCCATATTCAGTGACCTCAGAATCGGAGATGTTAAGCCCCGCGGCAGTAAGACTGTCCTTCATAAGGGCGCGATCGAAGTGGCCGTTTTCTTCCAAATAGCCGCGCGCAGCGTTGGCGTCAGCCTGCTCACCGAAGATCTTTTTGAAAGTGGTATCGCGCGGTGCGGGTGTCGCAGAGCTGGAAGGCTTTTCCGATTCTTTCGTCGGCTCGCTACTCGGCGCGGCAGAAGTTTGATCGGATTCGGAAGAAGTCTGGGATGCGGCGACGGTGGTCATTGGTGCGGCAACGTCCTCAGAAGCAGCGCCGGAGCAGCTGGCTAAGGGGAGAACAAAAAGGGGGACAAAGAGAGGAATAAGCTTTTTCATGGCGCCAACCAGCATATGTGATTTAGCGGGGGTGCTAGTGTAGGCGCATGGCAAAGGTCACTTTTGAAAAGGTCAACATCACCTACCCCAACGCCGCAGCCCCCACGGTCAAAGACCTTGACCTGGAAATCGCAGACAGCGAATTCTTGGTGTTGGTCGGCCCCTCAGGCTGCGGAAAGTCCACGACGCTTCGTTCGCTTGCAGGTTTGGAGCCGACCTCGAGTGGCCGCATCTTGATCGACGATAAAGACGTCACCGGTTTGGAACCTGGCGATCGCGATATCGCAATGGTCTTCCAGAACTACGCCCTTTATCCGCACCTCACCGTGGCTGAGAACATGGGTTTCGCGCTAAAGCTGGCGAAGATGCCAAAGGATGAGATTAAGAAGAAGGTAGAAGAAGCTGCCGATATCTTGGGCCTTAGCGAGTACCTGGACCGCAAACCGAAGGATCTTTCCGGTGGTCAGCGCCAGCGCGTGGCCATGGGCCGTGCCATCGTGCGTAATCCAAAGGTCTTTTTGATGGATGAGCCTTTGTCCAACCTTGACGCCAAGCTGCGTGTGCAGACCCGTTCGGAGCTAGCCAGCCTGCAGCAACGCCTCGGCACCACCACGGTTTATGTCACGCACGACCAAGTTGAAGCGATGACCATGGGTGATCGCGTTGCTGTGCTCAAAGATGGCGTCCTGCAGCAGGTGGCGTCCCCGCGTGAGCTTTACGACGCCCCGGTCAACGAATTCGTCGCCGGCTTCATCGGATCGCCTGCGATGAATATCTTTGACTACGACGGTGGCCGCATCGGTATTCGCCCAGAAGACATGCGCATCATCGACGGCCCGGTCGGCATCCCCGGCACCGTCGACATCGTCGAGGAACTCGGCGCCGAGTCCTTCGTCTATATCAATGTGGGCGAGAAGCGCTTCGTGGCCCGCGCTGACAAGGGCCGCACTCCACAGCGCGGCGAGGAAGTCCTTCTCTCCTTTGATGCGAAAAATGCACACCATTTCGACCCCGAAACGGGCGAACGCATCGAGCGCTAATCCAAACTGCAAAGAGTTGTTGGGGGTACTCGCCACCCCCAACTTTTCCTTTTCTGCAGGCCTTTTGCAGGAAGGCTCATTTCTACCTAGTGAATTAGGTCAAAAATTCCACGAAGTGTGGACACTGTAACTTATTTTTAAGGCACAAGAAGTTTTCCGAAAGGTTTATTGCCCATGAAGAAGTCCGTACTTCGCTCTCAACTTCGTACCGTCCAGAAGGGCGCCGTCGTAACCACCGCTGCTCTCGCGCTGGCTCTGGCAGGCTGCTCCTCCAACGAAGGCTCATCCGATTCCGCCGCACAGGGCTCCGTAGACGGTGCCGACGGCCGCGGCCCTATCACCTTCGCGATGGGTAAGAATGACACTGACAAGATCCAGCCGATCATTGAAAAGTGGAACAAGGAGCACCCAGAAGAAAAAGTCACCTTGAAGGAGCTGGCCGGTGAGGCTGACGCACAGCGCGACACCTTGGTTCAGTCCCTGCAGGCAGGCAACTCTGACTACGACGTCATGGCACTCGACGTCGTCTGGACCGCAGAGTTCGCAGCCAACCAGTGGCTCGCGCCGCTGACCGATGACCTTGAGGTTGATACCGATGGTTTGCTGGATTCCACCGTTGAGTCTGCAACCTACAACGACACCCTCTACGCACTGCCGCAGAACACCAACGGCCAGCTGCTGTTCCGTAACACCGACTTGGCAGACAAAGCTCCGGAGAAGTTCGCTGATCTGAAGTCCGCGTGTGAGGCGCTCAAGAAGGACACCTCCTGCCTGACCACCCAGCTCAAGCAGTACGAGGGACTGACCGTTAACACCGCCGGCTTCATGGAGGGCTGGGGCGGCTCCGTTCTTTCTGATGATGGCGCTCCTTCCGTGGATTCCGCAGAGTCCAAGGCCGGCCTGCAGGCGCTTGTCGACGCTTATAAGGACGGCGTCATCTCCAAGGACTCCACCGCCGCCACCGAGGAGGAGACCAATCTGGCCTTCACCGAGGGCAAGTCTGCTTTCGCAATCAACTGGCCTTATATGTACACCAACGCTGAAGATGCGGGCGTGAAGTTCGAAGTCCAGCCGCTGGTGGGCAAGGACGGCGTCGGTGTTTCCACCCTGGGTGGCTACAACAACGGCATCAACATCAACTCTGAGAAGAAGGCCACCGCGCTGGACTTCATGAAGTTCATCATCAACGAGGAAAACCAGAAGTCCTTCGCTGAGGCTTCCTTCCCGCCGGTTCTGGCTTCCGTCTACGATGACCCAGCCCTCATTGAGCAGTTCCCGTACCTGCCAGCTCTCAAGGAATCCCTCGAGAACGCAGCGCCGCGTCCGGTTTCCCCGTTCTACACCGCTATTTCCAAGGCCGTGCAGGATAACGCTTATGCAGCTTTGACCGCTGACAAGTCCGTGGACGATGCAACCAAGGACATGAAGGCCGCCATCGAGGCTGCTTCCCAGGGATAAATTTTAAGCTCCTTGCAGCTCCTTTCTTCTTGTAGGAAGGCTCAAGAAGGAGGTGCCATGCGGGGCGTGGGTGAGCTTGTGTGCTCGCGCACGCCCCGCATTGTCTTTGATGTCAGGCACACCAGTTAGACTCTTACCCAACCAGGTAATCTCCAGCAGAAAGGCGTCCCCAGCGTGGCAGTAACAACGCCCACCGCCATGAAGCGCAAGCAGAATTTGCATGCCGCGGGACTTATCGCGCCGGCTCTCCTTGTGCTCGCCGTCGTCATCGGTTACCCAATCTTGCGTGCCATCTGGCTTTCTTTCCAGGGAAACCGCCACCTCAACCCCAAGACGGGAATCTTTGAAGAAGGCGGCTTTGCAGGCCTTGAGAACTACCTGTACTGGATCAATAACCGGTGTGTTTCCGGCACTGGGCAGATAGCGCAATGTCCTCCGGGCGTGATTGCCACGGATTTCTGGCCGGCGCTGAAGATCACGCTGTTTTTCACCGTGGTCACCGTCCTGCTTGAGACCATCCTCGGTATGTTCATGGCCATCATCATGAATGGCGAGTACAAGGGCCGCGGCCTAGTGCGCGCCGCAGTCCTAGTGCCGTGGGCTATTCCTACTGCCGTTACAGCAAAGCTGTGGCAGTTCATGTTCGCACCAGATGGCATCGTTAACTCCCTGCTCGGCACCGACATCGCTTGGACCACCGATCCTTTCTACGCACGTCTGGCAGTCATCATCGCTGATGTGTGGAAGACTGCCCCTTTCATGGCCCTGCTTATCTTGGCAGGCCTACAGATGATTCCGCGGGATGTCTACGACGCAGCCCGCGTCGACGGCGCAAGCCGAGTACAAACCTTTTTCAAGATCACGCTGCCGCTGGTGCGCCCGGCGCTGATGGTTGCGATTTTGTTCCGCACGCTCGACGCACTGCGCATGTACGACCTTCCTGTCATCATGATTTCGGCTTCTTCCAACGCCCCTACTGCCACTATCTCCCAGCTAGTGGTTGAGGATATGCGCCAAGGCAACTTCAACTCGGCTTCTGCGCTGTCCACTCTCATCTTCTTGCTCATCTTCGTCGTGGCCTTCATTCTGGTTCGCTTCTTGGGGGCCGATGTTTCTGGCAGTAAGCGCGGTGCGAATAGGAAGGCGGCCAAGTAATGAAAAAGTTCGGACACTACGCAGGCATCATCTTCATCATGTTCTGGGGGCTTGCGCCCTTCTACTGGATGGTCATTACTGCGCTTCGCAATAAAGACCACACTTTCGACACCACGCCGTGGCCTACCCATGTCACCTTGGAGAATTTCCAGGATGCACTGGCTACTGATAAGGGCAATAACTTCCCTGCCGCTCTCGGAAATTCCATGGTCATTTCGCTGGCCACCACCGCCATCGCGGTCGCAGTAGGCGTATTCACTGCTTATGCTTTGGCGCGCTATAACTTCCCCGGCAAGGGCATCGTTACCGGCATAATTCTGGCGGCTTCCATGTTCCCCGCCATCGCCTTGGTTACCCCGCTTTTCCAGATGTTTGGCAACCTCGACTGGATCGGCACCTACCGCGCGATGATCATCCCGAATATTTCCTTCGCGCTGCCGCTGACGGTTTATACCTTGCTAAGCTTCTTCCGGCAGCTGCCCTGGGAGCTAGAGGAAGCCGCCCGCGTCGACGGCGCTTCCCGCAGCCAGGCTTTCCGCCTGGTTCTGCTCCCGCTCGCGGCACCGGCACTGTTTACCACCGCCATCATTGCTTTCATCACCACGTGGAATGAGTTCATGTTGGCGCGCCAGCTCTCGAATGATTCCACTGAGCCGGTCACCGTGGCCATCGCCCGCTTCTCCGGCCCTTCCGCGTTCGAATACCCTTATGCCGCTACCATGGCCGCCGGCGCGCTTGTCACTATCCCGCTCATCATCATGGTGCTCATCTTCCAGCATCGCATCGTCGCCGGTCTCACCGCCGGAGGTGTGAAGGCCTAATGCTTAAAAACTTAGGGTTTGCCGCTATTTCTGCTTGTCTAGCTTTGGCCAGCGCTGCGTGCGCGCCTTCGGAGGAGGAACAAGTCGCAGCAAGCCAAGCTGAGTCCGCGGGCATGCCTGCCCCACTCATCTTGAGCACAGAGGAGCTATCTGGTCAGACCATCGACCTAAAAATCGATGAGTTCCTCGTCATCACCGAGTCCACAGGTCTCGATGCCGAGGTTAGCAATCCCGAAGTCGCTGAATTTTCCCCGGCACACACTGATGGCGCCACGGAACACAACGCCAGCGTTCGCGCATTAAAGGAAGGCGCTACCGCCATCCAATTGTCCGACGGAACCGCGTTCAACCTCAAAGTCAGCTAATGCGTCGGGCTTTATTGTGGGACACTGCTCTAGGCTTTGTTGGCTTCTTTGCCTTCCTTGCCTTAATCCAAGCAGTAATCAATCTCTTCTCTGTCTCTCCCGCCATCTGGCCCGGTTTATTGGCCGGCGGCCTATGCACCATTGAATATCTACTCTGGCGCGCAAAAAGAAAGGACCTCGCATGAATTGGTACGAAAACGCCATCTTCTACCAGGCCCTCGTCGGCTCTTTTAAGGACGCGGGTCCCAGCGGCGGCCAAGGCGTCGGCACGCTCCAAGGCGTCATCGAAAAGCTTGACTATCTACAGTGGCTCGGCGTCGATTGTCTCTGGCTTTCGCCTTTCTACGCCTCCCCTTTGAAGGATGACGGCTACGACATCGCCGATTACTACGCC
>NZ_KV800714.1:84550-143349 GCF_001810285.1 Corynebacterium sp. HMSC071F07 | reverse complement strand
CCCCGATTACGGCACGATGGAAGACTTCGAACAGCTCGTAGCCGAAACCCACAAGCGCGGCATGCGTTTAATGACGGACCTCGCTCTCAATCACACTTCTACCGAGCACGAATGGTTCCAAGCGTCCCGCCGCGATCCTGCGGGCCCTTACGGCGATTACTACGTGTGGGGAGACGATCCGAACCGGTATCCCGAAATCCGCATCATCTTCACCGACGTCGAAGATTCCACTTGGGCCTGGGATGAGGTGCGCGAGCAGTACTACTTCCATCGCTTCTACTCGCACCAGCCGGATCTCAACTATGACAATCCTGCAGTCCACGAGGAAGTCTTCCGCATCGTTTCTTTCTGGATGGACAAGGGCCTAGACGGCTTCCGCTTGGACGCCATCCCCTATCTCTATGAGCGTGATGGCCAGGGAGGCGAATCTCTTCCGGAGACCATCGCGTTCGTCGAGAAGCTACGTGCCTTCATGGATGAGAACTATCCGGAGGCTGTCATGGTGGCCGAAGCCAACCAGCCGCCGAAAGAAACCATGGAGTTCTTCGGCACCGGCAATCGCGTCCACATGGTCTTCAACTTCCCCCTGATGCCGCGTATCTATGAGGCACTTGCGCTTGGCGACGCCACCCCCCTCTACGCCATCATGGATGAAATCCCCGAGCTACCTGCCGGCTGCCAGTGGGGCACCTTTCTGCGCAACCATGACGAGCTAACGCTCGAAATGGTCGACAATGCCAGCCGCGAGCTAATGTATCGCCATTACCTTCCGGATGAGCAGATGCGTGCCCACGTGGGTATTGCCCGCCGCTTGGCTCCGCTTCTGGGAAATGACCGGCGCAAGATTGAGCTTTTCTTCTCGCTTTTGCTTTCCATGCCGGGTTCGCCTTTCTTCTACTACGGCGATGAAATCGGCATGGCGGATTCTCCTTCACTTCCAGACCGCGACGCAGTGCGCACCCCTATGCAATGGGCCCCTGGCGACGGCACTGGCTTCACCACGGCCCCGCACCCGCGCCGCCCAATCGGGGGCGGCACGAAGATCAACGTCGAAGAGCAAAAAACGGATCCGACATCGCTGCTCAATACCGTGCGCGAACTCATTGCCCAGCGAAAGGCCTTCCCCGAGCTAGCAAGCGCCCCCTTCGAGGCGGTTGAAACGGGCGAAGCAGGCATCTTTGCGTTCCAGCGGGGCGGCCTTCTGTGTCTGCACAACTTCACCGCGGACACCGTCGATCTGGGCCCGGTGGAATTAGGGCCATTTGGCTACGCTTGGCTGCCCATCGAGGACCAATAAGCCAGTGAATAAATAGGACTGAATAAATAGGACCTAAACGGAAAATGAATATCAGTCGGGGGTGCACTCCCCCGCCTTAGGTAAACAATAGGTTAACGCGATATGTATACAGCGGGAATCTTCACCAAAGACCGACTATCTAATGACTTAAATACCGAACATAAAGCGCAAAACCCAAGGTCATGGCAACCATTGAGAGATTAGACCCAATCCCATGAGGGGTTTACTCTATACCGTTGTTAGTTAGGAACGCGGTTGCGACACTGTCGCCGAGTTTGATCTCGGCCGTCACGCCACGCTCCCTCGCTCGAGAAGAACCGAAGAACCTTGGAAAGGGGTCGCGCCCGTGACAGCGACACTAATCATCTTGGCCATCGTGATCGTCACTGCCCTTGCCTTTGACTTCACCAACGGCTTCCACGACACCGCTAACGCAATGGCCACCTCCATTGCCACCGGCGCCCTAAAGCCATTTACCGCAGTCACCATTTCCGCATTGCTCAACCTGCTCGGCGCCTTTCTTTCCGTTCATGTTGCCGCAACCGTGGCAAAAGGCATCGTCAACCTTGATTCCTACGATCTCTCTGTCGCAACCGATGGAGAAGCACTCCTAATGGTCGTATTCACCGGCCTCATTGGCGGCATCTTCTGGAACCTATTTACATGGCTCCTCGGAATGCCATCCTCTTCTTCCCACGCCCTTTTCGGCGGCCTCATCGGTGCAGCCTTTGCTGCCCTCGGCAGCGGCGGCGTTGCATGGTCTTCCATCGCCGGCAAAATCATCATCCCAGCAATCGCATCCCCTTTCATCGCCGCCATGGTTTCGGCCTGCGGCACCGCGCTGGTCTACTGGGTTACTAACACCATCCCGGAGCGCGTAAAGAACGAGCACTTCCGCCACGGCCAGATCGTCACCGCATGCCTAGTTTCCCTGGCACACGGCGCAGGCGACGCACAGAAGACCATGGGCGTAATCTTCTTGGCCCTCGTCGCAGCTGGTGAGGCAAATGCCGATCAGCGCATCCCAACCTGGGTCATCATTGCCTGTGCAGTGGCAATCGCAGCCGGCACCATGTCTGGCGGCTGGCGCGTCATCCGCACCCTGGGCAAGGGCTTGGTGGAAATCGAGTCCCCACAGGGTATGGCCGCCGAGGCTTCTTCCGCAGCCATCATCCTCACCTCCGCCGCTGGCGGCATGGCACTGTCTACCACCCACGTTTCCACCGGTTCCATCCTCGGTACCGGCCTGGGCAAGAAGGGCGCACAGGTCCGCTGGGGCGTTGCAATGCGCATGGTTTCCGCATGGCTAATCACCCTGCCTTGCGCTGCTGCAGTCGGCTTCGCCACCTGGTGGATTGCACGCCTGGTTAGCGGTGCAACCAACACCCTGACTGGCGCCATCGTCGACGCCATCATTTTGCTCGCCATGGTCGCCGTAATCCTGCTGCGCGCTCGCCGCAACCCAGTGGATGCATCCAACGTCAACGATGACTGGGACGCTGACGCTGAGTCTGTTGACTCCTCCATGCAGGCTCACGACAAGGTTGCCGCCGGCGTTGCCACCGGCAACGCTCCGGGCGCCGCGAATGGCGCACACGGCGTCGTCGACGACGCTTCCAGCTCCGCCCACGAAGTCTCCCAAGGAAAGTAGGAATCGCCATGACCGCAATGGAAATTCTCGTCGCTATCACCCGCGTCGCCGGCTTGGCACTAGCCTTCGGCGCTGGCATCCCGCTCCTTTTCGCCTTGGGCATGCGTTGTATGACCGGTGACCCAATCCGCAACAGCGACGGCGTCATCGTCGGCGACACCGAGGCCTCCGCCCAGATGAAGGTTTTGGGCTGGACCGTCTACGCAGTCTTGGGCGTAATCATCCTGATTGCCATCTCTTGGATTGCTAAGGATTCGATTCACAATTATTTCGGAATTGAGCTCTTCCCGGGTCTTTCCAGCAAGCATTAAGACAGGACTTAAAACAAAGTTCCTCAAGCGTTAAGTTAACGAAAAGTTAACTAACACGGAACTAAAGGTTGCTAAACTAGCGGACCGAGCGTACCATCGAGTACTTATCAGCTCGTCCGCTAGTTTCTTTGTTTTTACCTACATTTATTTTCCCTACCCCTAGCGGCCGAAGATTCATTGTCCAGATCGAAAGAAGGTGAGCATCAATGAATACCATCAACGGACTGATTAACTCGTTCGCAACCACATTCAAGAGCGCCACCGGCACGGGCCTTGACGCCTTGGACGCAACCCCTATGGAAGCCCTCGTCACCGAGGAGCTCGTCAACCGTGGCACCACACCGGCCACGACGGATGACATCATTTCCGTATTCAACTCCATCGCCGGCCGCGCACCGCGCACCGAAGAGGTCTACGAGGTGGAGCTCTTCCTCATGGATTTCGGCCTCGCAGCCTAAATCCCCCCAGCCCCAAACCGTAAAGTGCCTAGCTTTTCTACGAAGGAAAGCTAGGCACTTTTCTTTGCCCCACATCACTTAGCAGCACAAACTAGTTTTGTGAGGGAAATCACCTGTGTTTCGAGGTGTAAAACCACGAGGGCATTCTTTAAACTCTGAAAACATGACTATTTCCTCACATTTGACCTCCCTCGAGGATGAGCAAGCTGCCACCACTGCCGGAAAAATCGCCGAACTTAAGCGACGCCGCGAGCAAGCCGCCGCTCCGCTCAGCAAAAAGGCCTACGAGAAAGTCCACGCCGCTGGCCGTTTGACGGCGCGCGAGCGCCTTGACTACCTGCTCGATGAAGGCTCATTCGTCGAAACCGATATGCTCGCCGTGCACCGCACCTCCGATTTCGGCATGGGCGCGAAAAAACCATTAACCGACGGAATCGTTACCGGCTGGGGAACCATCGATGGCCGCGAGGTCTGCATCTTCTCCCAAGACGGCACCGTCTTCGGCGGCGCGCTCGGCGAGGTTTATGGCGAGAAGATGGTAAAAATCATGGAGCTTGCTGTAACCACCGGCCGCCCGCTCATCGGCCTTTATGAAGGTGCCGGTGCCCGCATCCAAGATGGCGCAGTCTCCCTCGACTGGATCGCGCGCACCTTCTACCAAAACGTCAAGGCCTCCGGCGTGGTCCCACAGATCTCCGTCATCATGGGCGCTTGTGCCGGTGGCAACGCCTACTCCCCTGCCTTGACTGACTTCGTCGTTATGGTCGAGGAAAAGTCCAAGATGTTCGTCACCGGCCCCGACGTCATCAAGACCGTCACCGGTGAAGAAATCACCCAGGAGGAACTCGGCGGCGCCTCCACTCACATGCAATCCGCCGGTAACTCCCATTTCACCGCCGCCACCGATGAAGAAGCCCTCGACTGGGTCCACGACCTTTTGACCTATCTCCCCTCCAATAACCGCCAGCGCGCACCTTTTGAGCCCTATGAAGAACTCGGCGATGAAACCGCCGATGACCTCATTCTCGACGAGATCATCCCTGATTCCCCTACCCAGCCCTACGACGTCAAGCACGTCATCGAAGCCATCACCGACGACGGCGAATTCCTCGAAATCCAGGCAGAACGCGCCGAAAACGTCGTCGTAGCCTTCGGCCGCGTCGAAGGCCAAACCGTGGTTTCGTGGCCAACCAGCCGCAGGGCTTCGCTGGCTGCCTTGATATCGACTCCTCCGAGAAGGCGGCGCGCTTCGTCCGCGCCTGCGACGCCTTCAACATCCCCATCGTCATGCTCGTCGATGTCCCGGGTTTTCTGCCCGGTGCCTCCCAAGAACACGACGGCATCCTCCGCCGCGGCGCCAAGCTTCTCTACGCCTACGGCGAAGCCACCGTCCCAAAGATCACTGTCACCATGCGCAAGGCCTACGGCGGCGCTTATTGCGTGATGGGCTCCAAGGGCCTTGGTGCTGACGTCAACCTCGCGTGGCCGACCGCCCAAATCGCGGTCATGGGCGCCGCCGGCGCCATCGGCTTCATCTACCGCAAGGAGCTCAAGAAGGCCCGTGAAGAAGGCCTCGACGTCGAAGAGCTCGCCAAGTCCTTTGAACGCGAGTACGAAGACCACATGCTAAACCCCTACAAGGCGGCAGAACGCGGACTAATAGACGCAGTGCTCCTCCCTTCTGAAACCCGCAGTGCTATCACTCGGAACCTGCGCCTTTACGCTGACAAGAACGTCCCCCGTCCGGCGCGCAAGCACGGCAACGTCCCGCTCTAGATAGTTTCTCTCCATTCTCCTATTCTTCATCTGGCGGCCATTGCCCGGATACCAAAGCGCCCTAGTCTCCAACTGTATTTCAAAAATTTCTTATTTAATAAGGAGACTAGGAAAGCGCTATGTCCAAGATTAAACGCCGCAATTTCCTCTCAGGTGCCTCTCTTCTCGGGCTTGGCGCCGTAGCTTCAAACCGGAGCACAGCAGTCGCGCAAGATGCTTCGCTTCCCTTGGATAGCCCCTCGCAAGACGATCAAAAGCCATCTCGTCTGGAATTCAATTCCGACGGATCCTTTAAAGTCATTCAGTTCAATGACACTCAAGATGATCACCTAACCGATAAGCGCACAATCGAGTTCATGGAGCACGTTCTCGACGCAGAACAGCCAGGGTTTGTGCTTATCAACGGCGATGTCATTTCCGCCGGCCCAACCACCCCAAAACAGGTCTACCAAGCCATCAATAACGTGGTCCTGCCAATGGAAAGCCGTGGTATCCCCTGGGCCGTTACCTTTGGTAACCACGACGAAGATTCCGCAGAGGAGGGCGGCACTGGCGTGCGCCACCAGCACATGACGCAGTTCGTGCGTTCCTACCGCCACAACCGAAATGCGCCTGCCTCGTCCGGCGGCTATGGTGCTTCGAATACGCATCTTGTGCTTTACGACGCCGCGACTGCTCGCTTCAGCTTTTGGCTTCTCGATTCTGGCCGCTATCACCCGGAGACCATCGGTGGACAAGATGCAGCAGATCTGCCGGCCTATGATTACATTCACCCAGAGCAGATTGCGTGGTACGCACAGCAGTCGGATGCGCTGGCCGCGGCGACAGGTTCTCAGGTCGAAGGGCTTATGTTCTTCCACATTCCTACCTATGAGCACCGCGACATGTGGTTCGGCGGCCCGCTCAAGAACGGTCTGCTTGACCACACGAAAGCGGTAAAGAAGCATGGAATCATAGGAGAAAAGAACGAAGACTGCTATGTAGGCGCCTTCAATTCTGGTGTTTATGCCGCGGCCCAGGCCCGTGGCGACATTCGCGGAATCTACTGCGGCCACGACCACATCAACACCTACATGGGCAACTATTACGGCATCGAATTGGGCTACGGCCCGGGCACCGGTTTTGGGGCCTACGGTCTCCGCGACGGCACATTAGCGCAGCACTCACTGCGTGGCGCACGCGTGTTTGAGTTTTCCGCCAATGCTGAGTCTGTCTATACCGGCACCCGAGTAATCTTCGCCAAAGACATTGGAATGGACATGGCCCCTGCCAAGCAGCCGCTTAAAGAACCAGCGGCGCTTCCGGAATACGTGGAACTTCCGGAAATCGATGATGCTTCCGATTCCCCAAGCGAACCTGTAGGAAACGGATCTTCGCAATCTTCGTGGGGGCTTTCTAGTCTACGCTCGAGTTCTTCCTAGCACTGGGCGCCATATGATTTCCCGCCATGCGTTCACCGCGAGGTGAGCGTATGGCGCCCAAGCTTGTAGACTGCATATCTATGACTGACATGAAGACCACCGCTGGCAAGATTGAGGACCTGAGCAATAAACTCACCGAGTCCCGAGCGCCACAGGGCGAGGTCCCTGCCGCACGTAGCGCGATTACCGCGTTATTCGATGCCGGCTCCTTCGTCGAAACTGACGCACTGGCGCGTCACCGCTCCACCGACTTCGGCCGCGAGTATGACCGCCCTTATACCGACGGCGTTATCACCGGCTATGGCACGGTAGGCGGCCGCAAGGTATGTGCTTATGCACAGGACGCAACCATCTTTGACGGCACCATGGGCGAGGTTTACGGCGAGAAGATCACCAAGCTTTATGACCTTGCCATTAAGACCGGCGTTCCTATCGTAGCCATGGTCGCCGGAGACAAGCCCCGTGCCCAGGAAGGCATCGTTTCCTCCGCAATGCAGGCTCGCATCCTGGCCCGCGCCACCACGGCATCTGGCCTTATCCCGCAGGTCACCGCGGTCTACGCCGATTCCAAGGATGCTTCGCTGGTCGCCGCGCTTGCCGACGTCACCATTGCCCCCGACGGCCATCTCAACGCCAGCTCCGAAGCCAATGAGATCGCCTTGATCCAACAGGTTTTGAGCTACCTGCCGGCGAATAACCGCGCTGAGGCCCCGCGCACGGATGCCCCGCTCATGGTGGGCTCCGTCGAAGAAAATATGTCTGCGGATGACGAAGCCCTCAACAGCATCGTCGGCGATTCCGGCGAAGTTGACCTGCACGCAGTCCTCGAAGCAGTCTGCGACGATGTCTTCGAGCTCGAAGCTAAAGTTGAAGGCGTCTTTACCGGCTTCGGCCGCGTCGAGGGCCGCACCGTCGGCATCATCGCCAACCGTGCAACTTTCGACGCCGCGGCTTCCGCCAAGGCCGCACGTTTTGTCCGCCTCTGCGACGCCTTCAATACGCCAATCCTCGAATTCGTGGATGCTCCTGCCCTGCAGCTTGAAACCGCAGCGCTGGCGAAGTTCGTGCATGCCTACTCCGCAGCGAGCGTCGGCAAGCTCAGCATCATCGTGGGCCGCGCGCACGGTACCGGCTACATCGCTTTCGGCTCCAAGGACCTGGGCGCAGACTTGTCCTACGCCTGGCCGACCGCCGAAATCGCAGTTGCCGACGCCGCCGCATTGGCCCAGGAGCTCGAGATTTCTGAGGAAGAAGCAGCCGAGTACCTAAGCCCGTATCAGGCAGCCGAGCGCGGCCTGGTGGATGCGGTTATCACTCCCGCCGCGACCCGCGCTTCCATCATCGAAGCACTGCGTCTCCTGGAACGTAAAATTGTCCCTACTTTGCCGAAGAAGCACGGCAACATCGTCTTGTAATAAGGAAAACACCATGACTGCTCCCCTGATTAAGGTCCTCAAGGGTAACCCCTCTGACGAAGAAGTCGCAGCGCTTTCCGCAGTTTTGACCCAGCTGGATGCCGATGCCCGCGCCAAGGCCGCAGATACCCGCGCTACCCGCGATCTCTGGGGCCAGCCGGGACAGACCTATAACCCGTCCGCGTTCCGTAACGTGCGCTACTACTAAGCGCCAAGGTTGAAGCCGAATTCATGCGAATTGTCCTCGCTTCTCAATCCCCGTCCCGCGCCTCCATCTTGCGCGGGGCCGGGGTTGAGCCCGTTTTAGCCCCAGCACACGTCGACGAAAGGGCCATTGAGGCGTCGCTAAGCAGCGCCCCGCCTGCCGACGTCGTCGCAGCCCTTGCCACCGCAAAGGCCGAAAAGGTAGCGCCCGATTACCCCGCAGACGTTGTCATCGGCGGCGACTCAATGCTGCTTTTAGATGGTCAGCTGCAAGGCAAGCCGCACACCGAGCAGGCCACCGTGGAGCGCTGGCGCGCCCAAGCCGGCCACTGCGCCGAGCTGTTAACCGGTCACTGCATCATTCATGGCGAAAAGCGCCACGTGGAGACCTCCCGAACCAAGGTCTTCTTTGCATCTGCCACCGAGCGTGACATAGCCGCCTATGCGGCAACGGGCGAACCCTTGGAATGCGCCAGCGCCTTCACCTTAGAGGCTCTCGGCGGCTGGTTCATTGACCGCATCGAGGGCGATCCCTCCTCCGTCATTGGGCTTTCCCTGCCGGTAGTCCGCCGCGCGCTCTATTCCTTTGATTTGCACGTCTCGGACTTCTGGAACGCGGCTTAGATTCCCTAGCCATCTGCACCACCAAACGGATTGGCGGTAGGGTTGCGGGCATGGAAATGAAAGACATGCTAGCCCCTGCCCCTATCCAGTTGCCCGCCGATCCTGGCGCGGATTCCGTTTCCGACCTACAGGCCGGAATCGTCGCACACCCTAATTCCCCACTGCTGTGGGCGCTGCTGGCGGAGCAGGAGCTAACCCGCCTGCGCGAGGACGAGGCCCTGCCGATTGCCTACATCACCGCTTATGCCTACGCACGCACGGGCTACCACCGCAGCCTCGACCGTTTGCGCGGCAACGGCTGGAAGGGCTGGGGCCCAGTTCCTTTTGCCCACGAGCCAAACCGGGGCGTTCTGCGCGCCATCGCGGCTCTCGCGCACGCTGCACAGGCAATCGGTGAGCAAGACGAGTACGACCGCCTCCGCCAAATGCTTTCCGACGCCGACCCAGACTGCGTAGCCCGCCTCCTCGACTAAATCGAATACCTAAAACTTAAAAGGCCTCGGTCTCGGCTCTTGAAAAGAGCACATGAGGCCGAGGCTTTTTAGCTGGCAGGTGAAGGGCTTACTTATCCGCTTCTGCCAGTTCGACGAGCTTCTTGGTGTTCTCCGTGGTCTGGATGTTGGAGACGAAGAACTCAAGCACGAGGCGAACCTGAATGAGGTAAATCAGCAGACCCAGGGTGCCGAAGATGAGGTGGCCCAGGATCATCACTGCAGCCATGCCACCGCCAGCAGAGGACGAGCCTGCAAGATCGCCCATGATGCCGGTTAAGGAGCCGCCCGTGACGGCCACGATGAGGCCACCAATCCAGGACAGAACACCGACCACAACTGCGATCACGTAGATGATGGATGCAAACTTCACGGTGATGAAGCTGGAGAACTTGAAGTCAAACAGGGACTTAAAGAAGTTATCCTTCGGCGCCTGCGGGTACTGGTTGAAGCCCTGCATCTGTGGGTTGTAGCCCGGCTGGCCTGGCTGGCCCTGTGGCTGGAAGCCACCGAAGCCTTGCTGGTTCTGCTGGCCCGGCTGGTTCTGCGGCTGGAACTGCTGGTTGAAGCCACCCTGGTTGAAGTTGCCGGCCGGCGGAACTGGCTGACCAAAGCTGGATTGGCCAAAACCATTGCCTGCATTGTTATTGCCTGTGTTGATCACGCCGTTTGCGCTACCTGCGTTATCAGCGCTGTGGGAGCCCAATGCAGAGCTTGCGGGCTCGGCGGAAGCGCTGGCAGCCTGAGCGTTCTCAGAGCCAAAGCCCTGGGCATTGTCGGAGCTGTTGAAAGAGGCCTGGTTGAAGTCGGACTGGCCGAAATCAGAGGAAGTCTCACCGAAGTTCACGGTTTCTTCGCTGCTGGTGCCGTGCGCGCCGCCGAAGCTCGATGCCTCGGAGGAATCAGAAGCGCCGAAGGAAGAAGCACCGAAATCGGACTGGCCAAAGTCAGACTTGCCAAAATCAGAATTTCCAAAATCGGAGTTGCCGAAGTCGGAATTACCGAAGGAAGAGGAGCTCATCGCGTCCTCAGCAGCGTGCTGTGGATTCTGGTCGGAGTTGTTTTCTCCGAACTTGTCTGGGTTGGTCATATGAGAGACGTTCCTTTCAATTTATTAAGTACGCACAAAAGAAACTACAACACGCTGCACGATTCGGCAGCCCAATGAGGAATACTCCCTTTATAAGGGGCATATAAAAACCCTGCTTCCACCACCTTCGGGGAAACAGGGTTTACAAAAGTAAGAGGAGACCTTAAGCGTGTTTTGCCTCAACGCGCTTGATGGCTTCAGCGGCAACCTTCTGCTGAATGCCCATGTCAAGCTCGGAAGTAAAGCCCACGCAGGAGCAGTTGATCTCGCCAAGGACATAGGTGTCCTCGCCATTCTCGCCGTCGGCAAGCATGAAATCAGCAGTCCAGATCAGCGGGATGTTGTCACCGCCAAGCTTTTCTGCAATGACCGGACGAACCTCGGCAAACATGTCTACAAGTTCTTGCCAAGCTTCGGGCTTGTCATAGGTGTACTTAGCGCCGGAAAACAATGTGGCGGAGAAGTTGTCGCCGCCTTCAGCCGGCTTCTTGTGCACCACGAAGACTGGGTCAGGGCCGACTAGGAGGATACGGATTTCTCCCTCGACGATGCGCGGCATGAAGCGCATATCAACGAGCATGCCGTTGTCACCGATAATGTACTGGTCACAGAAATCCATGAACTCGCCGAGCTCGCGAACCTCGGTGTGGTTATCCACTGCCTCGGTGCACTTAAGCTTGGTCTCTAGCGGCAGTGCGGTGCCAGGTTCTACCTCGAGGGACTTGTCCTCGAGCTGGACACGCCAGATGCCTTCGCCCGTCGAACCGCGGTTTTGCTTCAGCACGCGCTCGCCGTAAGACAGCGAGGTGGGGAAAGTGTCGTGGAACGACTCAACGTCGTAATATGCCGCGGTATCGGAAGGTACAAGCTCAGTGTCATTGAGCTTGACCAATGCATCCTTGGCACCGTAGGCCATCATCTCATACGGAGTGGACATGCCAACCAGGCCAGCTTCAGAGAGCTTGGTCAGCAGATCAAAGTAGCCTTTCTCGCCGCCTGGGATATTACCCGGGTTCACGCGGGAGATATAAGCGTCGAAGTTTTCGGTGACGTACTCGAAGATGCGCTCAGACCACTCTGGACGGAAGAAGACGACCTCAGAGTGCCAGCCTGCGTCCTTGATGGACTCGACGATGGGCATGGTGTCCTTGCGGTGGCCATTGAGCTGCTTGTCAGATCCGCCCTCGACCTCGAAGACGACGATTGCCTTGTGCACAGCAATTCCCTTTCGTTTGGGGGTTGTGGGTGATGGTCCGGTACGCCAGCGGCTTTTTGTGGACGCTTCGTGTTTTAGACAGTATTTAAGCGATTCAAGCGATTTACGCAGCGTTTTGTACCGCACCACACCTTAAAAATAACGCAGGTTTGCACCTCCTCGCTGGGTTGTTAACCCCGCATTAACCCCGGTACGTTTTGGCCGCTCAAGATACATTTTAGGCATCTGACCTGCAGGCTTGTTATAACCAGTGATTGTGAGCCACGGCAATCGGCAAGAAAATGTATGCAACGCCACAATGTTCAGCTCAAGGTGACCAATTTAAGGGCTCAAGCGTTAGAGTTGTTGTGTTTAGAGAGATCTCTTTTATAAACCCCATTTAGAAAGGAAACCGGACCGTGGCCGAGTTCGATCCACATCCCCCATTCCAGGAATATGCGCACCCAGAGCGCCTCGTTTCCGCACCTTGGCTCTCCGCTAGGCTCGGCACCAAGGGCCTGCGCGTTATCGAAGTAGACGAGGATTCCCTCCTCTACGACATCGGACACATCCCGACCGCCTCGCGCATTAATTTCCAAACCGAGCTGCTCGATCCCCTCACCCGCGACGTCGTCGATGCAGCCTCCTTCTCCCAGCTCATGCGAAACAAGGGCATTAAGCGGGAAGACACCGTTGTTATCTACGGCGACAAAGCCAACTGGTGGGCAGCCTACGCCCTGTGGGTATTTGAACTTTATGGCCACCCTGACGTCCGCCTGCTCGACGGCGGCCGCGACGCGTGGGTTACCGAAGAGCGCGATACCTCTTTCACGGTTCCAGACTTCCCAGAGTCCGATTACCCAGAGGTAGAACGCGACGACGCCACCTCCCGCGTCTTTGTAGACCAGATGCGCGAGACCGCAGCAAAGCTCGTCGACACCCGCACGCCTGAGGAGTACGGCGGCGAGCCTTCCACCGGCGAGTCCACATATGGCACCACCATGCGCCACGGACACATTCCGGGCGCCGCCAACTTGGAATGGGATCGCTCCGTTTACCCGAATGGCTGTTTCCGCGCGCTTTCTGAGCTCAGCGTCAACTATGGCAACCTCGAGCCAGAAACCGAGACCATCCTCTACTCCCATGTTGGCGCGCAGGCCGCCCACACTTGGTTCGTGCTGACCTTCCTGCTGGGATTCAAGTCCACGAAGGTCTACGACGGTTCGTGGGCCGAGTGGGGAAACATGGTTCGCATGCCAATCGAGAAGTAACTTCTCCGTTCAACACGCCGATTTACTCCCGTGTCCTCGCTGGTGCGGGAGTATTTTTGAGAGCAAAACCAGAACTTGACGGTTTACTCATGTTTTTGTGGGCAAGAATAGTGAACAGTCCAATACGATTTTTATCAGGAGGGTTCCTGCCGTGGCAGTTGAAACCAAGAAGATCACCAAGGTGCTAGTTGCTAACCGCGGTGAGATTGCAGTCCGCGTCATCCGTGCCGCGCGCGACGCTGGCATCGCCTCCGTCGCCGTTTATGCAGAGCCAGACGCCGACGCACCATTTGTTGCGCTTGCCGACGAAGCCTTCGCCCTAGGTGGGCAAAACTCCGCCGAGTCCTACCTTGTCTTCGACAAGATTCTCGACGCCGCCGCCAAGTCCGGCGCAGACGCCATTCACCCGGGCTACGGCTTCTTGTCTGAGAACGCCGACTTCGCGCAAGCGGTTATCGACGCCGGACTTATCTGGATCGGCCCTTCCCCACAATCCATCCGCGACTTGGGCGACAAGGTCACCGCTCGCCACATCGCTGAGCGTGCCGACGCCCCGATGGCGCCAGGCACTCCAGACCCGGTTAAGGATGCAGCCGAGGTAGAAGCCTTCGCCGACGAACACGGCCTGCCAATTGCCATCAAGGCCGCCTTCGGTGGCGGCGGCCGCGGAATGAAGGTCGCCTATGAGCGTGACGAAGTAGCAGAGCTCTTCGAGTCCGCTACCCGCGAGGCCACCGCCGCATTCGGCCGCGGCGAGTGCTTTGTCGAGCGCTATCTCGACAAGGCTCGCCACGTCGAGGCACAGGTACTGGCTGACCAGCACGGCAACGTGGTCGTCGTCGGCACCCGCGATTGCTCCCTGCAACGCCGCTTCCAAAAGCTGGTAGAGGAAGCCCCTGCCCCGTTCTTGAGCGATGAGCAGCGCACCGCCATCCATGAGTCGGCCAAGCGCATTTGCCGCGAGGCTGGCTACTTTGGCGCTGGCACCGTCGAGTACTTGGTCGGCTCCGATGGACTGATCTCCTTCCTCGAGGTCAACACCCGCCTGCAGGTGGAACACCCAGTCTCTGAGGAAACCACCGGCCTGGACCTGGTGCGCGAGCAGTTCAACATTGCAGAGGGCGGTGAACTTTCTATCACCGAGGATCCCACCCCGCGCGGCCATGCTTTCGAGTTCCGCATCAACGGCGAGGACGCCGCAACAGGCTTTATGCCAGCACCGGGCACCATCGTTTCCTACAGCGAGCCTTCCGGACCAGGCGTCCGCGTGGATTCCGGCGTGCGCGAGAACACCGTCATCGGCGGCCAGTTCGACTCCATGCTGGCCAAGCTCATCGTCTGGGGTCCAGACCGCGAGACCGCGCTTGCCCGTGCACGCCGCGCCCTGACTGAGTACACCGTCGAGGGCCTTCCGACCGTCATCCCGTTCCACCAGGCCATCGTCAACGACCCTGCGTTTAGCGCCGAGAACGGTTCCTTCGATGTCTACACCAAGTGGATTGAGGAAGAGTGGGTAAACGAACTGCCTGCCTACGTCGACGTTGAAACCCCAGAGGAAGAGGAGGCAGCAGCCTCCCAGAAGTTCGTCGTCGAAGTCGGCGGTCGCCGCATCGAGGTAGCACTCCCAGGCAATCTCCTGCTGGGCGGCGGCGCACCCCGCAAGAAGTCCAAGAAGCGCCGCGGCTCTAGTTCTAAGACCGCCGCGTCTGGCGACGCCGTCGTAGCACCGATGCAGGGCACCGTCATCAAGGTTGGCGTTGAAGAAGGACAGGAAGTCGCAGAAGGCGACGTCGTGCTCATCCTCGAAGCCATGAAGATGGAAAACCCAGTCAAGGCCCACAAGGCCGGCACCGTCACTGGCCTCAGCGTCGAGCAGGGCGCCCAGATCAACAAGGGCGCCCCATTGCTGGAGATCAAATAGCACACTAGAGTCGGTGGAATGACCGCCAACGACTCTTTGTATGTGGTCCGGCTGGCCAAGGAGCCAGACCGGACCTACCTGTCTCGTCTGCTCTTCCTCGCTGATGTTTTAGGCGACGAAGAGGCCGCCGTCCCTGACTTCCACACGGCAGACGTGGGCCTGTACATCGACGAATGGTCGCCGCTTGTCGACGGCGGCTGCATCGCCGTTTCCAGTCATAACGTACCGATGGGCGGTGCGTGGCTGCGCTACTACACCGGTGCGCGCAAAGGTGCGGCGTACCTGGGCAACCCGGAAGCAGAGCCTTTCGACGAATCCCAGTGGGCAACCCGTTTTGACCCGGAGGAAATCCCCGAGCTATTCATCGCGGTGGAAAACCGCTACCGTGGCTTAGGCGTGGGCCGCCGCCTGCTGCGCAGCATTTGCGACCTCGCTGAGGCCCAAGAGGCCCCCGCGATTGCACTGTGGGTCGACCCCGAGAACCCTGGTGCCCGCAAGCTCTACGAATCCGAAGGCTTCGAAGACATCACCGTCCCCGGTGATTCGGAGGCGCCCACCATGGTCAAGTACTTCGCCCACTAGGTTGCAACCGCGCAGAATAGAGCGCACCTCCCGCCGACGCTTCAAAGGTCAGCGGAAGGGGCGCTCTTCTGTTGCCAGCTTATAGCTGATTAGTTAATGACCACGATGAGGTCGCCACCTTCAACCTTGGTGGCCTGGCCGATGGCTACGCGCTCGACCTTGCCGTCCTTGGTTGCGGAGATGGAGGCTTCCATCTTCATGGCCTCGATGACGGCGACTTGGTCGCCGGCCTTGACCTCGTCACCAGCCTTCACGGTGGCGTTGACCACGCCCGCGAACGGCGCGGCCACGTGGCCATCGTTGGACGGGTCGGCCTTCTCCACGGTGGCCACCGAGGACTCCACGTTTTTGTCGCGGACCTTCATCGGGCGAATCTGGCCATTGACGTTGAGCACAACGTTGCGCATACCCTTCTCATCCGGCTCGCCGAGGGCGTCGAGACGCAGCGTGATCGTCTTGAGATCCGCACGATCGTTGGAGCCATCCGGGAAGTAGTGGACGATGTACTCGTTGCCCTCTTCCAAGCCGTAGAGGAAGACGGTGTCCGTGAGCGCCTCAGTGTTGCCAAAGGTGCGGCGGAACTCATTGAACTCCTCGAACTGCTTCGGGAAGAGCAGTCGGTTCAGGGACGCACGGCGCTCGTCAGAGTTGTCGGAGACCAGGTGAGCTTTCTCCTCTTCCGGTACTGGCTTGACGGAGACGTCGCCAGGCGCGCGGCCCTCAAGGACCTTGTCGCGCAGCGGTGGCCAGCCACCTGGAGGGGTACCGAGCTCGCCGCGAAGGAACGCGATGACGGAATCTGGGATGTCGTACTTGGTCGGGTCGGCCTCGAAGTCTGCTGCGTCGACGCCCGCACCCACGAGGTGCAGCGCGAGATCGCCGACGACCTTCGAGGACGGAGTGACCTTGGTCGGACGGCCAAGCATCTCATTGACGGCGGCATAGGTGTCCTCGATGACCTCGAAGCGGTCCTCCAAGCCCAAGGCCGTGGCCTGCGCGCGCAGGTTAGACAGCTGTCCACCGGGGATCTCGTGGCGGTAGACACGGCCGGTCGGGCCAGGAATGCCCTTCTCAAACGGACGGTAGAGCTGGCGGACAGCCTCCCAGTAAGGCTCGAGATCGGAGACGGCTTTCAGATCGATGCCGGTGTCGCGCGAGGAGTTGGAGAACGCCGCGATGATGGCGGACAGCGAAGGCTGCGAGGTGGTACCAGCCAGCGGTGCGGAAGCACCGTCGACGACGTCCGCGCCAGAGAGCGCCGCAGCGTAATAGGTAGCCAGCTGGCCACCCGCGGTGTCGTGAGTGTGGACGTGAACCGGCAGGTCGAATTCCTTGCGCAGCGCCATGACCAGCTTGGAAGCAGACTCAGGGCGCAGCAGGCCAGCCATATCCTTAATGGCCAGCACGTGGGCGCCGGTGTTCACGATTTCCTCAGCCAGCTTCAGGTAGTAGTCCAGCGTGTAGAGCTTCTCCCCCGGCGAGCACATGTCGCCCGAGTAGGCCATGGCAACCTCGGCCACGGTGGTGTTGGTCTCCAGGACAGCGTCGATAGCCGGGCGCATCTGGGTGACGTCGTTCAGCGCATCGAAGATGCGGAAGACATCAACTCCGGACTTGGCAGCTTCCTGAACGAACGCGTTGCACACGTCGTTTGCATACGGGGAGTAGCCGACGGTGTTGCGGCCACGCAGCAGCATCTGGATGTTCTGGTTCGGCATTGCCTCACGCAGCAGATCCAGGCGGACCCATGGGTCCTCCTTGAGGAAGCGCATGGCGACGTCGTACGTTGCGCCGCCCCACGCCTCGACGGAGAAGAGCTCCGGGGTCATGCGCGCGACAGCCTCAGCAGCGGTGACCAAGTCGGTACCGCGCACACGGGTGGCCAGCAGGGACTGGTGCGCATCGCGGAAAGTGGTGTCGGTGACAGCCAGCGCGGACTGGGCACGAATCTTCTCAGCCCACTTCTTTGGACCGAGCTCCAGCAGCTCATCGCGGGAACCGCGCGGCAGTGGCTGGGACTTGTCGAAGGTAGGAATCTTGTCGAAAGGACGCAGCTTGGTCGGGCGCTCGCCGTTTGGCTTATTGACCGTGACATCAGCGATGTAGTCGATGATGCGGCCGGACTCATCCACTGCCGGCGGAGCCTTGAGCAGGTCTGGGTGCTCCGGGATGAAGCCGGTGTCCACGCGGGTGGCTACGAAGTCAGGCTCGCGCAGCAGGGCGCGCAGGAAGCCGATGTTGGTGGCCACGCCGGAGACGGTGAACTCGTTGAGCGCACGCTGCGCACGAGCAACTGCTTGCTCGAAGGAAGCGCCACGGCAGGTCATCTTGACCAGCAAGGAGTCGAAGTTCGGGGAAATCTCCGCACCGACTGCGGTTGCGCCGTCGAGACGTACGCCTGCGCCGCCCGGCGAACGGTAGGTGGTAAGGATGCCGGTGTCTGGGCGGAAGCCGTTCGAGGGATCCTCGGTGGTGATGCGGCACTGCAGGGCCGCGCCGGTAAGGGCGATCTCTTCTTGGCGCAGGCCGAGCTCCTCAAGGGAGACACCAGCGGCGATCTGCATCTGGGACTTCACAATGTCCACGCCGGTGACTTCCTCGGTCACGGTGTGCTCAACCTGCACGCGCGGGTTCATCTCAATGAAGACGTGGTTGCCCTTCTCATCCACGAGGAACTCCACGGTGCCGGCGCCCTCGTAGTTGATGTGCTGGCAGAACTTTACGGCATCGGCACAAATGCGGTCACGCAGCTGCGGATCCAGGGTCGGAGCGGGGGCGATCTCGACGACCTTCTGGTGACGGCGCTGCACGGAGCAGTCACGCTCGAAGAGGTGTACGACGTTGCCCTGGGAGTCCGCCAGAATCTGCACCTCGATGTGCTGGGGCTTGATGACGGCCGTCTCGAGGTAGACGTGGCCGTCGCCAAAAGCCGCCTCTGCCTCGCGGGAAGCCTCAGCACACTTGGTCTTGAACTCGGCCTCGTTCTCGATGAAACGCATGCCGCGTCCGCCGCCACCGGCGACGGCCTTGACAAATACCGGGAAGGTGAAGTCCTTGGCGTAACCGGCCAGTACATCGGGGTCCGTGGAAGGCTCGGAGTCCTGCAGTGTCGGCAGGCCAGCTTCTTTCGCCGCGCTGACCGCAGCAGCCTTATCACCGGTTAGGGCCAACGTGCTTGGCGTTGGACCAATAAACTTAATGCCATTGTCCTCACACGCACGGGCGAGATCCGCGCGTTCAGAAAGGAAACCGTAGCCTGGGTAGATGGCATCCGCCCCGGACTTCTTGGCGGCGCGAATGATTTCATCAATATCCAGATAAGCCTTCACCGGCTGGCCCTCAGTACCGATACGGACAGCCTCATCAGCGAAGGCGCGGTGGAAGGAGTTCCGGTCCTCACGAGGGTAGACCGCGACGGTCTTAGCCCCAGTCTCAAAGGCAGCACGGAATGCGCGCACGGCAATTTCGCCACGGTTGGCTACCAGAATCTTTTTGAACGATGGAAGCGCGGGATTAGCCACTTCTGTGTTCCTTTCAACTCGGAAGGCGCTGAAATACAGCGTCTCCACTCGGGTGATCCGCATCTCAGTTTAGAGAGCTGCCCCTAAAATGTCTGCCCTTTTCTACGCCGAATTCGCCACACATACCAGCAGTGGAGTGACGCCCTAGGGGATTTCTGCAGCTCGACCAGTAACAACAGACTTACGACCCCTGTAAACCTTGCAAATTTTTTCCTCAACAAGATTCAGCGGGCCCCACCTTAGGTTTACGAAGAATTCACCTTCTCTACATGAAAGTTTCCTTTTAATTAATTCCTATTTATATTCAGAGAGTTATTTTCTTAGTGCGCACTCAGCGCACATTCCACCAGTCTCTAACAAGGAGAGAAAATGAGAATAAAAAACTCGCTACAGCTAGCGCTATTATCGCGGCACTAAGTGGTATCGCTGTACCGACAGCCAACGCCTCGGCAAGTGAATGCGGCGGAGGCCTTGTATGCATTTTCAATGAAGCGAACTTCGGAGGGTTCCTGGGATCCCGTGGCCCAGGAATCGGAATTATGAATGTTTCGCGCAACGCTAATGACAAGACGTCATCGTGGATCAATAACACCGGAGGCCATGCCGCTTGGTATCAGCACGCCAATGGCGGCGGCAAGTGCCACACCATGACCCCATTTTCCAATAACAATTATGTGGGCTGGTGGGACAACGACACCCTCACCTCCTGGCGCACCAATCGGGGCTGCTAAGTAATCAATCGTTAGCTGGGAAGAAGGACGAAATTCACCTTTCTTCCCAGCTTCAATACTTCAGAATTAAATGACCCATATTCGCATTCACCAAGTTCATAAAACGCTCGGCTCCGGCCCTAAAGCTACTCACGCACTCAAAGGAGTTTCTTTAGAAGCAGAAGCTGGAGAATTCATTGCCATCTCCGGAAAAAGCGGTTCAGGAAAAACAACCTTTTTGGACGCCCTGTCCGGACTAATATCCGTCAACTCGGGCTCCATCACGGTTGACGGAATCAGGGTAGACACCGCGTCCGAAAAGGACTTGCTTCGACTACGCAGGGAGGTTGTTGGCGTTGTCCACCAATCCGATCTCATCATTCCCGAGCTAACCGCGGCAGAAAATGTACAACTCGTCCTCTCAGCGGCAGGATACGAGGCTACAGAAGCTCGAACGGCGGCCGAATCCCTCCTAAAACAGGGAGGACTCGAGGGGTTAGAAACTCGATACCCCGACGAATTGTCCCGCGGGCAATGCCAGCGAGTGGGTATTGCCCGTGCATTGAGCGGGAAACGGTCCGTCCTATTGGCAGACGAGCCTTCTGCTGCCCTGGATGAGCAAAACTCGCGAAGCGTATTCGCATTGTTCCAAAAACTCGCTAGCGAAGGAACGACCATCATTACCGCTTCCCATGATCCGATCGTACTGGAGTATTGCACGCGATCTTTCACCCTGATCGACGGCCTACTGCACAACGACCAAGAAGCGGAGAAGTCACTTGGTTAGTCAACTTCTGTTTAAAATCACCAAGCAGCAACCCAAAGTGCGCCTTATGTACGCACTAGCCGCGCTCAGTATTCTTCTCCTTGCTGCAACGGCCACAAGCTCAATGCTTATGACAATGTCCGTCGAGCAACACGTCGCATCCAATCTAGGCGATAACCAGCAGAGAGCAGACGCACCCTGTTCACTTGCTCTAGGCGACAAAATCGACGATTGCCTATCCTCACCGGAAGATCCCGAACGGTTCTCTCGTGAACTTATATCGCAGGATTTCTACACGGACGCTGACCCCGGTCGCAGGATGACATACGCAGAAGGTGATTGGGAAAGCCACGGTTCCAGCTACGGCTTAACCTTGAAATCAGGGCGGTGGCCAACTTCACCCGGGGAAATAGTTGCAACCACGCCTAGCGGCATTTCCGAGGAAACAGAGGTCAGTGCCTTTAGCAGCAACCTCAAGGTAAACGTGGTCGGCACCGTCACAAATGAGTTTATGCCGAAGGCAAGCGCTGTTTATGCGGCCCCAGGTACCTGGGATCTCACTACTTCACCTGTATCTCCATCAAGCGTTGGAGCACGCCCAATGCTTTTGGATAACCAGTCCTCGAACCTGAGCGAACTGGAAAAGACAATGAACCGCATTGCACACAGTGATAATGCCGAGCTCAGTGCCAAAGAGGCAGTGAAACTGTCATACCTCTCTAAGCAATCGCTGGAAGAACAACCTCCCAAAAGCCTCCTTGATGAATACTCGTTTTTCTTCGGTGCGTTTGCGTTTGTCTTGCCGCTGTTCTTCTCCGCTTTCTTAACGACTACTCAACGCCGCGCACTCAAAACTCCAGCTACTTCACTACATCAACTCGGAATTGCCAGAAAGAAGTTGTGGAGTATCTTTCACCTCCGTCTTCTTTTCCTAGTTCTATCCATTTCAACCTGCGCTATTGTCACCGGCGCACTCATTCCCCACCTCTTTAGGAACCAACTAGCAAAGCTGGGATCCGTACCCGGGCGAGATTTCGCACTCCCCTGGAAGTGGTGTTGCTTGCTGCTCGTCTCCGCAGTACTTCCGCCAATTTTTAGCGCGCTGACAACCGTGCTTCCAGTACGATTTCATAAAACTCACGCTGCTGAACATAAGCTTTCCTCGAAATGGAAAAGAGCGTCGGCTGGGATCATCCCCACTTTGTGCGGCATAGCACTAGCAACCGTGCTATTCGCAGGGGTAGTCGGTCCGGAAATTTTCACAACCCTAGCCCCGATCCCCACGTTGGCGCTCGCTTTTGCGGTGGCGCTCCTTTTGACTATTTCGATTAAAAGCAATGCCCCCACGTCACCGAGTCGTCTTGCTCGGCGGTTTTTGAGTTCACACCGTTTTCTTCCGCTTATTGGGCTGGGCTTATTATCCAGCACGGTTGGGATAGCCATTTTTAGCAGCAGTCTGGCCGCTAGCATGACCGCTTCGGAAGCTGAATCCTATGCACCAATTGTCCCACCTGACCAGGCAATCTTAACTCTGCCAGCTGAGACGGACTCCGTAAATGGAACTGCACAGAATTCTTTAGTCGCCCAAGGTGACCTGCCCGAGCCTATTTCCGTGCAGCGACTTTCCGCAGGACTACCGATGGATCCCAATATCTCAGGAGCTTTTGGCGTTCTATCCGTTCACGATATCGATAGTTGGGAAAAGCTTACCGACGAAAGACTAACTTCTGACGAAAGGAAAACTCTTGAACGCGGCGGCGTTCTCGTACGCGACGAAAAGCTTGTCGACGCCTCCCACACACAGATCACTGATTCAAGCGGAAAGTCGCACATCCTCGATGCCCAAGAGAGTTCTTTTGGACATTACTGGGGCAGACAAGTTGGAGGTGTCGTTTTAGAAGCTACGGCTCAGCAGCTTGGGCTTCCTACTAATTCACCCCTCTGGGTATTCGACGGATTATCCGCCCAAAAGGCAGAACGTGTGCCAAAAGTCGCAAACGAACTTGGCATACCGCCCGAAGACATCCAGCTTTCCAAAGGTTACGAAACCGAGACCCCCTTATCGTTCTACATCAGCCTTACGGCAGCTCTACTTTCCGCTATTGCCATAGCCTTGGTGGTTTCACGCGGACTGAGTAGCAGTATGAAAGCGTTACATACCGCCTTTTTCCATCTAGGGCTTAGCCGTGATTGGAGCATCAAATCTCTTTCGTGGGCCATAAGCTTTATCTGTTTTAGCTCCCTAGTAATCGGAACCTTTAGCGGTCTCGCTCCTTTAGCAGGATTTAGCTTTCTACTTGGCGACGGCTTTCTATTCGCCATCGATTGGACAGCAATGGGATTAACCATAATCGCAGTTCTACTTGGCACTGTCATCGGAACATTCGCTCAACGAAACCGTCTTAACCAGCGCTAATTGCCGATTCACTCAGCCCGCAGTCACATCTACCGTTGACCGTGGGCACCTTCCGTTATGTGGTTACCCACATAGGTAGTAAACCCATAAACCAGAAAGGGAATCTCTATGCCACTTTCACAGAGGTCTGCGTAATGAGTGACACCCGGCCTATTTATCAGCAGCTGACAGGAGGAATCAGAGACATTATTATCAGCGGCGAGCTGCCAGAAGGCGAACACGCCCCCAGCACCAACGAGCTTTCCGCGTTCCATTCCGTCAACCCGACCACCTCCGCCAAGGCACTTACCGTCCTCTTCGCGGAAGGCCTGCTAGAAAAGCGGGGTCAAGTCCGCGGAAGTGGTGTATCTGTGCTTTCTGAATCGAGGACAGTGTCAGGGGTGGTGCTAGGGTCCGGTCCGGGGTTGATGTCGGTTCATTAGGCTGCCTCTTTGATGGTTTGGTCTTCGCCCGCTCGGGTGGTTCTTGCCCGCTGTGGGTAGTCCACCGCGCCTTTGAAACGCCCAACCGCATCACCCGCCAGGTAGCCGCCATGCCGGATGGCCATTCCTACCTGTGGATAGGTCGCTTTGTGCAAGGAACCGCAAAATCTTGGGGAACCCCTCGCAAGGAATTCGCCGTGGGCTTAGGCTGCGATATCTCTGAGGCCGACCGCATTGTCTACGCCGATGCTCTTAATCTAGACTTATCCGCCGCCACCCCTATCGGCCCTGGTTGTACCGCTTGCCCGCGCGAACATTGTCCCCAGCGTGCCCTTCCACAAGCAGATCGTCCCATCCAGGTTTCACTCAATCGCACCGCCGAGCATTCCTACTCCACCTTTTAACAACGCATGCAAAAGCGCCCACCCTAGGCTGGTTGCTAAAGGCGGGCGCAAAAGAAAGGAAAGATCGCTTACTCCAGGTCATCGTGAGCCACGAGACGGCGTGCCGCCTCAGTGATGGTGCCGGACAGCGACGGGTAGACCGCGAAGGAATCAGCCAGCTGGTTAACGGTCAGCTGGTTGGTCACTGCCACAGCAATTGGCAGGATGAGCTCGGAAGCGGTCGGTGCAACGACGACGCCGCCGATAACGCGGCCGGAGGTAGCACGGCAGAACAGCTTCACGAAACCGTGGTTCAGCGAGCGCATCTTCGCGCGCGGGTTGGTGTTCAGCGGCATCGTAATGGTGCGCGCGGAAACCTCGCCGGCCTCGATTTCTGCCTGGGTGAAGCCCACGGCTGCGATCTCCGGGCGCGTGAAGACGGCCGTGGCGACAGTCTTCAAACGCAACGGCGAAACGCCTTCACCAAGTGCGTGGTACATCGCGATGCGGCCTTGCATAGCGGCCACGGAAGCCAGCGGGAACAGGTCGGAGCAGTCACCGGCTGCGTAGATGCCCGCGACGTTGGTGCGAGAAACGCGGTCGACCTTGATGTGGCCCGACTTCTGAGTAGCCACACCAACGTGCTCAAGGCCAAGTTCCTGGGTATTCGGGATGGAGCCGATGGACATGATGACGTGCGAGCCATGAATCTCGCGGCCGTCCTGCGTCTTGACCACAACATTGCCGTCTTCAGTACGGGTAACGGTCTCAACGCGGCAGTTCTTCTCCAGCTCAACACCGCGCTCAGCCAGAACGGTCTCGAGGACGTCGGCTGCGTCGGCGTCATCATGCGGCAGAATACGGTCACGGGAAGCCACCATGGTTACCTTGACGCCCATCTCTGCAAAAGCAGAAACGAACTCCGCACCGGTCACGCCAGAACCGACCACGATGAGGTGCTCCGGATCTTCCTTCAAGTCATAGACCTGCTGCCAGGTCAGGATGCGCTCGCCGTCTGGCTGCGCGCCCGGCAGGATGCGCGGGGTGGCACCGGTAGCCACGAGCACGAGGTCTGCCTCGAGGGTTTCAGTTTCGCCTTCGCGCTTGACGACGTCGACCTTGTGCGCCGCGCCCTGCACCCCATGCTGGTCCTCGCTGAAGCTCGCGCGGCCGTCAATAACGTTGACGCCGATCTTCTCCAGGCCTGCACGAACGTCTGCCGACTGCTTGCCGGCCAGCGCCTGCACGCGTTCGTTCAGGGCCTGCAGCTTCAGCTGCATTGAGCCGAGCTGCTCGTTGAGCCCCATGGCTTCAGCGCGACGAAAGTCGGTGCGCAGGTTTGCACCAGCAATGAAGGACTTGGAAGGAACGCAGTCCAGCAAGACGGAAGAACCGCCGGGGCCCTGCTCTTCAACCAGGGTAATCTGTGCGCCGTACTTGGCTCCGGCAATGGCCGCCTCGTAGCCTGCTGGGCCGCCACCGATGATAACGATGCGCGGGGCATCCTCGATTGCAGCGTCTAGCGTTTCCTTCGTCACTGTCTAATGCTCCTTTATAGAGTGTTTAAGGACCTAATCCTTAAGACAGTGTAATGGTTGCTCCCCTATTCCTGCACCTTGGTAAATTGCTCCACCACGGAGCCGAAAAGTTTCACGCCTACACCGATGCAGCGCTCGTCGACATTGAGATCCCCCATGTGTAGATCGTGCTGCTCGCCCTCGCCAGACCAGCAGCCCAGACGCGCCATGGAGCCCGGCACGTGTTCTAAGTACCAAGAGAAGTCCTCGCCGCCGGAGGATTGCGGGGCCTGAACGACGGCCTGCGGGTCGATGGCCTGTGCGGCAGATGCTAGCAGTGCGGTAGAGACGTCGTCGTTAAGCACGGGCGGAACGCCGCGGTGATACGTGAGCTCGTGTTCCACCCCAACCGGCGCCAATACCTGCTCCACGAGCTCCGAAAATAGCGCTTGCATGCCGCGCCAGATACCGATGTCCGCGGTGCGCATCGTTCCCGTTAGCCTGCCAGACTCCGGCATTGCGTTCGGCGCATAGCCGGAATTGACCTGTCCGAAGACCAAGACCGTTCCCGTCCGCGGATCCACCCGGCGCGACAGCAGGGCCGGCAGCTCCGTGATGGCCTTGCCCAAAGCGTAGACGACGTCTGCAGAAAGGTGCGGGCGGGAGGTATGACCTCCTGGGCCTTTGATCTCAAGCTCGACGACGTCGGTTGCAGAGGTAATCGCCCCGGCACGCACGCCAATTCGGCCCACGCGCAGCTTCGGCTCCACGTGTACCGCGAAGATGGAGTTAACCCCTTCAAGAGCGCCCCACTCGATCACATCCGTGGCGCCGCCGACCCATACTTCCTCCGCTGGCTGGAAGATAACGCGTACACCCAACGGCAAGGAATGCGCGCGCTCGAAATCCGCCAGAGCGCACGCAAGCCCCAAAGCGATGGTGGTGTGCACGTCGTGGCCGCAGGCGTGCATGGCGCCGGGGTTTTCGGAGGTGTATTCCAACCCCGTGACCTCGGTAACCGGAAGTGCATCGATGTCGGCGCGAAAGGCCAAACGGCCCTGCTCGGTATCAGGGCCGATATCAACCATCAGGCCAGTCTGCGGGAAACGCTGCGGATTTAACCCATACTCTTCGAGCCTACGGGCGATGAAGTTGGTGGTCTCAACTTCATTGTTGGACGTTTCCGGGTGCCGATGAATATGGCGGCGCCATGCAATTACTTCCGCGCGATGATTGTCGAACCACTCATTCACGAATGTGGAAATCACTCGGCACCTCCCAAAATTTTTCTACTGACCTCAAAGTCTACAACTAGACAAAGCGGTTCAGGTAGTCACGCAGCTCAGCGTCGGAATATACCAAGTGGTGCAGTTTTTCTTCTTTAAAATTCTGCGGCCGCTGCGAAGCGACGCCGGTCGATATACTCGGGCGCAAACGGGGTGACTTCGTCAAGCATGTGCTCCGCATCGGGCAGCAACGCAGAGGGTGGCACCTCTAGCGCGAATGCCAACTTAAACATCGTTGAAAGCTGCGGATCCGCACGCAGCGGCAGTGCCTTATCCGTACGCTCCAAGTTTGAGATTTGGCTGCGCGAGACCCCCGAGATTTCCGCCAAAGCCTGTTGGGACATGCGACGCCGTGCACGAATCCCCCGTAGCCGCGCCGCAAAGTCATGCCCTACTAACGCCCACGTTTTGTTGGCCACGAATCTTTCCTTTCCCCCATAAGTAGTTCGTGGCCGCTAGCCTAGCGCAGATTAGAAATCGATGTTGCGCGGGCCGTAGAGGCGGTCACCGGCGTCGCCCAAACCAGGAACGATGTAGGCTTCTTCATTCAGGTGCGGGTCAATCGCGGCGGTAACCAGACGCACAGGCAGGCCAGAATTGGCCAGCGCATCGACGCCTTCCTGCGCGGAAACCATGCAGATTGCGGTGATGTCGGTGGCTCCGCGGTCTGCCAGCAGCTTTAGGGAATACAACAAGGAACCGCCGGTGGCCAGCATTGGATCCACCACGAAGACGGTGCGGCCGGAAAGATCCTCTGGCAGTGCCTCTAGGTAAGGGACCGGCTCGTGGGTCTCTTCGTTGCGGGCCATGCCGATGAAGCCCACCTGCGCATCTGGGATCATGGCGAGAGCTGGGTCAATCATGCCCAGTCCCGCGCGGATAATCGGAACGATGATTGGCGGGTCGAGCAGGCGGCTGCCTTCGGCTGTTGCCACGGGGGTCTCGCAATCGAAGTGCTCGACGTCGAGTTCGCGGGCGGCCTCGTAAACAAGCATGGTTCCGAGGTCTTTGAGGGCGGCGCGGAATGCGGAGTTATCACTGCGGGCATCGCGCATGATGGTCAGGCGGGAAGCAGCAAGCGGGTGATCTACTACGTGGATGTCCATGGTTTCCCACTTTAGAACTTTTGGGAACCGTTTGGGTTTTGGGGCAGTCCAAATGACCATGACGACTTTCACGATTGATACCGAGCTCACCCGACATCTAGCCCGCGAACTTTTTGCCGCCACGCAAGAGACCACTCCTCCACTTCCGCATATACCTGACGGTTCACTTTCTGCATTTGGTGCTCATCTTTGTGACGCCGTTGCCAACCTCAACTCCCGCACAGAATCTCTGCGCGCGGATATGGAAGAGGTAGCCGCGGCGTCGGTAGCCATGGCAGAGGAGGCGGACGCCGCTGATTCTGCGGCCGCCGCTCATCTGGGAGGTGTTCTTTCATGATTGAGGCAGCGGTAAAGCAGATTTCGCAAATGGCTCCTCCTGCGCTACCGGCGGTAGACCTGCCAAAGGTCCCGGATTTAGAGACTGTCCCGGCGCTGGCAGAGATTGCACACGGTGACCCTTCCAAGCTTCTCGACGCCGCGAATGTCCTTAAAAAAGACCGCACCACCATCGAAAACGCGGTATCCCAGGCGCAACAACTGATTAAAGCTGCAGGCCGCGACCTCATTGGTATTGGAATCTCGCTGTTGACCAAGGCCGCCCCTGTGGCTTTGGGCATGCTCGTTCCGAACCCGGCAATCAATGCGGCAGCTCGGGCGCACATACAAGGTTTGATCGCGTCCCATCTGGCACAGGCTTTTGCGCGCTTAAAACAGCTTTTGAGCGAACTGTTGGCGGCGGCTCAGCCGCTATTGCCCATTGCCCGGCGCGCGGTGGAAAAGACTGTCATTGGCCGCAGCTCTGAGCCTGCCGAGCCGCAGATAGCGCTGGGAAATGGTGAGAAACCAAGCGAGGTTAAACCGGTCGCTGGGCTTTCTTCTACCGTTGCGGCGGGTTCTTCCAGCGCAGGTGAGGGCAGCTCACAGGGCAAGGCCGCAGTCGCTGCGGCGATGAGCAAGCTCGGTACGCCTTATGTTTGGGGCGGTACGGGTAACGGCGGCTTCGATTGCTCCGGTCTTACCCAATGGGCGTGGCGCCAGGCAGGCGTGGAGATTCCACGCACGGCGGAAGCACAGACCGTGGGCAAGCAGGTTAGCGCAAATGAGCTCCAGCCGGGAGACCTCGTGGTTTGGGACGGGCACGTCGCGATGTACAAAGGCAGCGGTGAGATGATTGAAGCCGGCAGCCCGGTGGAGACGAGTCCGTTACGCACCAGCAATATGGGTATGGCCTTCAAGGGCTTTTGGCGGCCCACCGGCTAAAAGTATCTCGCTGGACTCGGGATATGCGAATACGGCGAATCTAAAATGTTTGGGTAGACTGTTTGCCCATGAGCACACGCGCAATTGTTCCAGTCCAGCTCTCCTTGACCGCGGGCGATTTCTACACCCTGTGGGCGCCAAAGTGGCGCCAGAATGGCTCCGAGTGGCAGGCATTTTTGGGGGATGCGGAATCAGTCCTCGTGTTCAACTCCGAAGCAGAGATGCTGTGCTACCTGGAGTCCGGAAAGCACCATGATCTCCTCGACCATCCACAGTGGTCCGAGTTCGCTGCGCGTGCCGAAGACCGCGTCAGCCCAGCAAAGAAGGAAGTCTTCGATCTCATCGGAATGCCGGCGCACCTAGCCGGCCGCCCCAGCCACGAAAACGTTAGCGCGGTTGCTCGCTGCCTAGAGGTAGCCGAGTCTCTCGCTAACGTAGCCGGCGCCGAGCACACCGTAATTTTCTTCGCCTCCCACTCCATCCTGCGCAACGTCCCGCGCGGTGCAGACCACTACGCGGGCGAGCAAGGCATGAGCGAATGGTCTGGTGTAGGCCGCGTAATCCTTGCTAACTGGAAGGAAGTAATCGAGGACCTCGATTCCAACGTCAAGGTAGTAGATTCTTCCGAGTTAGACTCGGCGCAAGTCGCTTCAGCCGAAGAGCGCATCGCAACCGCAACCGCGGCGGCCGAGAAGGAACGAAAGGAAAAGGCAGAGGCACGCAAAGCTGCGGCGGCGGCAGCGGACCCGTATGACAACTCCCCATGGGCTGCGGCGGGCATCGATCCGGTCAAAATCACCGCAGACATGAAGTCGGTTTATACGCTGCGCACCTACCTAGACGGCAAACCCGTGTTCTTGGGCAAGTGGGGCGAAATCTTCACCTTCAACTCCCCGAAGACTCTCGTTCGCTGGATTATGGAAAACGACGAGCATGATCTTGCCCGCGTTTCCACCTGGGAGGAACTCGTCTCCGCGGCCAACGCTGGCGAGCTGGAGCTTAGCGTTCACCCGGATAATCAGTACACCTTCAACGGGCTTACCCGCGATATCGAGAAGGGCCCCGAGGCAGTCGACCAAGACCAGATGGGCCGCTGCTACGAGGTTTGCGCAGATGCCGCAGACTGGGCTGGCGACGACTCTATTAACTCCTACATGCTCGAAAACCCACGTTTCCAGGATTACTTGGGCTACATGCTGGGCTCCACCGAGCACGCAGGCTACGTCCCCTCGAAGCCTTATAACCACCACGCAGAGGCATGGAAGGGCCTAGAGGAAATGCTCATCAAGCGTTTCTCCCGCTTCTAGCCTCAACGTGAAAAGACCCTGCATCGCAAGATGCAGGGTCTTTTACGATGCAGGGTCTTTTGCTTGTGCTGGCATTACTTCGCCGGCTGCTCCGGGGAACTATTCCGCGGCGACGGACTCTTCGGTGTCTGGTCCTGCAAGCTCAGGGTCAGAAAGCTCCTCGTATGCGGGAAGGATGACAGTCTCCAGCAAGTGCTGACGCTCCTCCTCAGTGCTAAACGAGTTCTCCAGCGCCTTCACGCTCAAATCGAAAAACTCCTCCAACCCGTAGCCAAAGTGCTCGGTTAAAGCCAGGAACACCTCATTGAGATTGCCCGAACCGGCGGTTACGGCACAGGTAAAGCCCAGCTGCTGTAGCAGCGGCAGCGGATGGTCGCTGAATTCCTCAAAAGACAGCGGCTCAAAGGTAGCTGCCAGATGGCGATCCCGAATCCAACTCGAGACCGTTCCTGGCTGGATGCCCTCGAGATCGGCGGAGAAATCATCCGGCAGCTGGGTCGCATGCGCCAAACGAGTGGCACCGGCCTGCACAGCAGCAGCAACCGCCCCGAATTCGAGGCCGCGGACATCAACAACGAAAGGCACGAAATTCGCGCGCAGATCCGCAACAACCTGCGGATCACTCTCGCCTTCCAGCACAAAACCGACGACCTGCGAGCCCAAACGGGCGCTAGCGGACTGCGGGGCGTTGGTCAGCAACAAACGCGCATCAATTCCGGCAACGTCGAGGCCGGCTGTCGCTGCTTCGAGAGCGGCTTCCGCACCAAAAGCAAATGCCTGTGGGTCGAAACGAATCTCTGCATACACCACGTTCGCCGCGGCCAATTCCTGAACATATTCGCGCATCGCCGCGGTTAAGGCGGCGTTATCTGCGGGCAAAGATTCCGGCGCGAAAACCGCATCCAATTCGACCTTGGGAAGACGAGCGATAAGCTCCGGCGCGGAATCTTTATTTTCTGGGCTAATTAATGGTGCGTCATGCATAAGACACATCCTAGGCACTGTGCCTAAGATGTTCCATGCCATGAAAAACGTTATCGCTACCTTCCTCGCTTCCGCCTGCCTCGTCGCTAGTGCTCCGCTTGCCTCGGCCCAAGACTTTGCACCCGCAGAGTCCGAACCTGACTCCAACGCTGAGCCAAACGTTGAAGGCGCCGAGACCAACGCAGACGCCGCAGAAATGAGCACGGACGCCGAATCCTCGGCCATCCGGACCGAAGCGCCGAACACCGATAACTGCCCCCACTCGCTTAGCCCCGGAGAGCCTGTCTCCACCTCGGAGCGTCTCGCGCCGGGCCAGCCCACCCCAACTCCCCTGCCGCCTGTCAAATCCACGCAGCGCTGTGGTGTCACCGCCGCCCCAAGATTCGATCTCAATAAGGACGTCGTCGCCTCCGCTTGGATGGTCAGCGACTTAGACACCGGCGAGATCATCGCCATGAAAGACCCGCACGGCCGCTACCGGCCGGCTTCTATCATCAAGGCCCTTCTAGCACTTGTGGTCATCGAGGAAGTCCCCCTCGACAAAAAAGTCAAAGCCACCATGGAAGATGCATCCGTCGAAGGCTCCGCCGTAGGTATCGGCCCCGACGGCGAATACACCGTTGAACAACTCCTCGAGGGCCTGTTGATGGCCTCCGGCAATGACGCCGCCCACGCCCTCGCCGGCCAAGTTGGCGGCGATGAGAAGGCCCTACGCAAAGTCAACGCGCTCGCGAAGAAGCTCGGCACCCGCTCCACCCACGCGGCAAGCTACTCGGGCCTCGATTCAGCCGGCATGTCCACCTCCGCGGAAGACATCTCCATCATCTACCGCGCGGCATTCCAAAATAAGACTTTCGCCCGCATCGTCGATACCGAACACGTCAAATTTCCCGGCTGGGGCGAGCTGCCCGGCTACGAGTTATGGAACGACAACGGCCTTTATTTAAACGATCCCAACGGAATCGGCGGTAAGACCGGCTACACCGAAGACGCCCACCACACTTTCGTTGGCGCACTCGACCGCAATGGCCGCCGCCTGCAGGCCGTCATCTTAGATACCACCGTCGAGCACGGCTTCCGCGCGTGGCAGCAGGCGCAGATGCTTCTCGACGCCGCGTATAAAGTCCCGGCTGGCTCGGGCGTCGGCAAGCTTGGCGACGCCCCGCAGAAAGAAACTCCTCGCCCCGCACCGCAGACCACGCAGCAGGCCCCCGAAACTAAAAAATCAGCCCTCGAGAAAATCGAGGGCTGGGCCGGCTGGGCCATCGCTGCAGCAGTGGCCTTGCTGGTTATCGTTATCGCTGCTTTTTCACTACTTCGGCATTAGCGAGGTTATCGTGCGCACCGAGTAAACCATTTTCCTGATTGATAGTGGTGGCGTAGAAAATCGCGGCGAAGAAGCTGACTGCCCCACCCAAACCTGGAACGAGGGTGACAACGCGCCACCACTGCCGTTTCAAAGACTGGACAACGCTGAGCTTGTCACCCGAAGTCCGGTCACGGACTTCGTAGCCCAACAGCTTCTTTACCGGCGTTGCGCCCCATGAAACTTCGAAGCCTACGCAGTACAAAATCGTGCACAGCCCGAAGATAAGAGACATTGACAGCTCCGAGGCCCCCGCACTTATTGCCGCAATCGGAGCAGAAACCATGCCGCATAGGACGAGGTCCGCAATAGCCATCAGCGCACGGGTGCTGCCCAACGGGCGCTCGGCGTTAACTTGCGCTGGCTGATACGGGCTAAACGGTGCCGGAGCGGCCGCCTTATTCTGCGGCGCGAAAGGATCGAAGGGCGAAGCCTGGGCCTGCGCAGTTGGAGCGAAACCATAAGGCTGCTGTGGGCGCTGCATTTGCGCCGGCCACTCTCCGTAAGCCGCAAGCTCACTCAGCTGCGCCCAGGTGGGCTGGAAACTATCCTCCAGGCCCTGATCGTAGGTGGCGCGGTTTTCCGGGTTAGACAAGATTGTGTGGGCAATCTGTGCTTCTTGCCGGCGGTCGTCGCCAAGCTCGAAGCCCATCTGCTCCAGACGCGCATCCTTGGCAGCAAGCAAGATTCCCAGCTCTCGGGAAGTGCTGCGATGGTCGAGAGAAAAGTGCTCGTACAGGTTCGGCGCGAAGGATTCTGGAGTCATAATAAGTAGTCTAAATCAGAGCCTAAATTATGGTGTCGGGGACGGGGGAATGTTACTTTCGACGTAGCAGTGCCGCGATGCCGGCAACCACAGCACCCATCGCCGCACCTGCGCCGAGGGTCACGCTAGTCGACGGTCCGCTCTTGACCTCGTTGCGCACGCGGATCACGGCAGGCTCCGGCACTGGTGGCTCCGCCAACTCCATGGATTCTTCTGTAGTGGCGGTCCACGCGGAGACATAAAGTACGACGCGCCAAACCAGGTACATCATGACCATAAGCACGATGACCGGACCAAATACCGCACCCGCGGGGTTGCCGGAGGCAGAAGACATGATCACGGTGGAAAGCTGCTTGATGGCCTCGAATGCCACCGCACCGATTGCCGCGCCCTTCAGGCCGGACTTGGTAGGGACCTCTGTGCGTGGAAGGAAGACGATCATCCACCAGAACACGAGGAAGTTCGCCAGCAGGCCGAGGGCAATACCGGCCAGGATGATCACGGCGTCCATGCCCGGGAAGGAGGCGATACCGACCTTTTCAAAGATTTTCTGAGTAAGACCGGACGAGCCCGCGGCGGTAACGCCGAAGGCGACGATGAGCGCCACCAGCAGGCCGATTAGGCCCAGAAGGTCGCTCAACTTTTGGGTAAAGAAGTTGCCCTGGGTTTCGTTCGGATCCTTATCCCACATCGCAGAAATGCCGATACGCAGGTTATTCATCCAGCCCAAGCCGGACCAGAGAGTGGTAAGGCCACCGATGCCGTACATCGCGCCGCGCTGGGCGATGGCGGTTTCTAGGACCTCGTTGATGGTGCCGCCAAGGTCGCCGGATACGGAGTCGGAAATGTAATCCTGGACCTGCTGCATGAGGTCAGGGCGGCTCGCCAAGACCGTTGCGGCAACTGCCACCGTAAGCATGAATAGCGGGAAGACTGCCAGCACCGAGAAATAGGTGATGCCGGCGGCGAACTGGTTGCCGCCGTTTTCGCCGTAGCGGCCCAGCATGCGCATGATGTGGTCGATGAAAGGCGACTTATCCCGCACCTTGTCTACCGGACTTGGGTCATCAGCGTAGGCGCGTTCGATGCCGTAGTCGTCCGTCTTGGAAGAGTCTGTTTGGGTGGTGGTAGCCACGGGCAACATGTCCTTTTCACGTATGAGTTTTCACATATAAGTTCAGACTACCCAGGTTAGCGTGTCATACCACCACCGCGCAGAATTGCTGGCTTTTACTTACGCAGTCGGGGGAGGAATCCGACTGCCTCGTAAACCTTCTCCACGAGCGGTTCTGCAATCTCCGAAGCCGCCTCTGCGCCTTTAGCCAGCAGGCGTTCCAGCTCGCCGCGGTCCGCCATGAGCTCGTCGTAGCGCGACTTCAAAGGAGTAGTAAACGCCTCCAGCGCATCGGCGGTATCCACCTTGAGGTGGCCATAGCCCTTATCGGCGTACTTCTCCACCAGCGCATCAATCTTCTCGCCCGTGAGCGCAGACTGGATGACCAGCAAATTAGACACGCCCGGCTGCTTTTCGCGGTCGAAGGCCACAACGCCCAAGTCATCGGTGACCGCAGACTTGATGCGCTTCGCGGAAGTCTTAGGCGGATCCAGCAGGTTAATAAGGCCCTTTGGGTTATCTCCCGACTTCGACATCTTCGAAGTCGGCTCCTGCAGGTCATAGATCTTCGCAGCGCCTTCCGGAATGAATGGTTCCGGAACGCGGAAAACCTCGCCGTATTTGTTGTTAAAGCGCTCCGCCAGGTTGCGGGTTAGCTCCAGGTGCTGGCGCTGGTCCTCGCCCAGCGGCACGTAGTCCGGGGAGTACAGGAGGATATCGGCTGCCATCAGCATTGGGTAAGTAAACAGGCCAACCGTTGTGCGATCCGAGCCGTGCTTTGCAGACTTATCCTTGAACTGGGTCATGCGGGAGGCCTCGCCGAAACCGGTCAGGCACTGCAGCACCCAAGTCAGCTCCGTATGTGCCGGAACGTGGGACTGAACAAAAAGCGTGGACTTTTCCGGGTCAATGCCCAGCGCAATAAGCTGTGCGGCACCCGCGACGGTGCGGTTGCGCAACTCCTCCGGATTCTGCTCGACGGTAATCGCGTGCAGATCAGGGATGAAGTAGAAGGCCTCGTAGCCGTTTTGCAGATCGATCCACTGCTTCAGCGCTCCCAAGTAGTTACCCAGGTGATAGGAATCAGCCGTGGGTTGGATACCGGACAGTACGCGGGATGGATTCTGCTCATTCATGGTTATTCACTCTACCCCGGCAGCTGCAGCGCGCACCCAAGAGATCAAAAATGCCCCTTCCCCAAAGGCAGGAAAGAGGCATCAAAGATGCGCAGGCTTTAAAGCTTGCGGGAGGTTGGCGCATGAACGTCGAGCATAACTGCCCAACCAGCGACCATGAACGCGCCGCCGACGCCCTGGAGGATAATAGGAGCCAGGAAGGCGAAGGACGGACCTACGATGGTCCACCACCAAATACCCAGGCCGAGCAGTACGGCGCCGAGCACGAAGTAAATAATTGCGCGGGTCATTAGGTTCTCCGTATACGAACTTAAGGGTTTAAAGACTGATCCAGTTTAACACCGCTTAGCGATACTGCACCAGCAAAGGGGAATGATCGGACCACCGCTCCTCCACGCTTGGTGCTTTTTCCACCCAGCTTTTTTCTACACGGGAGAGCAAGTCCTTGGTCGCCGCCTGATAATCGATGCGCCAGCCTGCGTCATTATTAAAAGCCTGGCCGCGATAGGTCCACCAGGTATATGGACCATCAGCCTCTGGCGCCAAGCGCCTTGCAACGTCGTACCATTTGACGTCTTCCTCCCCCGGCACGCGGGTGGACCAGTCAGTCTTGGTCGCATACTCCACGACGCCCAGGTAATCGCCCAACCCCTTCTTCGGTTGCGGCGCGTCGTCCGGGAAGGTGCCAAAGACGTGATCCATGAAAGCGCGCTCTTCCGGCAGGTGGCCCGACTTCTTCTCGTTGGCCTTGTTGTTTTTCAGATCCTGCGCGCGATGGCAGATATTCCAGTCACCGCCGATAACTGCCTGCGGGTAAGCCTCTGCCAGCTCAGACAACACGCCTGAGAACTCGTCGAGGAAAAGGTACTTTTCATCGAGCTTTGGCGAATCCGTATCGCCCGAAGGCAGGTACAGCGACGCCACTCGAACGTCCTTGCCCTCTGGGTCCTTAACGGTAGCCGCAATGAAGCGACCGGCATCGAGGAAGGAACCGAAGCCAACGGTGACGTCGCTAAGCGGCGTGCGCGACAAGATTCCCACGCCCGCGCGCCCCTTAGCGGCAGCCTCTGCCTGCTCGAGGTGCCAGCCGGCCTCCAAAGCTGGGGCAAGCGCCTTCTCCGTCTCCTTCGGATTCGCGCGGACTTCCTGCATGAGGACAACGTCCGCCGCAGTCTCAGCAAGCCACGCATTCATGCCTGGGTTGTTTTCATTGCGCTGCCTGCAGGCGGCGCGAATTCCGTTGACGTTAACGCTTGCGATAGTAAAAGTCATGCGCGCCAGTCTACTTACGCGCGAGCAGACAAACCGCAACCGCCACCGCGGCTAGTGCCGTGCCCGCCAGCGCCGGTGGATGCCTGAGAGCTCATAGCCTCTCTAGCTTTGTTCGATGATCTTGCTATAAACACCGCTTCGCTTGGCGGTTACCTGCGTGATGAACCAGACGACGATACCGCCCGATGCGAGCACCGCACCGACAAGCGAGGTGGCGTTGTAGTCAAAGCCCGCACCGACGACGAGTCCGCCCAAAGCCGCGCCCGAGGCGTTCGCGATGTTCAACGCGGACTGGTTGAACGCGGAAGCCAGGGTCTGAGCATCGCCGGCAACAATCATGAGGCGCAGCTGCAGCGATGGGATAAGGACGGAGCCGAAGAAGGCTAGGAAACCGAACGCGGTGGCGGCCACCCACAGACTATGGGCGCCGAAGAAGAAGATAAGGGAGGTCGCAACCAAGCAGAGGAGGGCGAAGACGATAGAGTATTCGGTGTTGCGGTCAGCAAGCGCGCCGCCAACCGCGTTGCCGATGGTCATTCCGATGCCGTAAATCATCAGCACCGCCCAGGTCCAGTGCTCTGGCATTCCCGCAACTTCGGTCATCGTCCAGGTGATGTAGGTGTAGACGGCGAACATGCCGCCGAAGCCGACGATGCCCATGATGACAGAAAGCCATACCTGCAGGTTCTTCAAAGCGCCCAGCTCAGTGGAGATATCCGTCGAAGGCATCTGGGTCATGTGTGGGAAAAGGAAAAACAGCAGAATCATCGTCGCCAGCGCGAGCAGGACGACGAGGAAGTAAGCCGCGTGCCAACCCAAGCTCTGGCCCAGCGCCTGGGCTGCTGGCACGCCGACGACCGTGGCAACGGCCAAACCCATGCCGATTGCGGCCATCGCCTTACCGCGAGCGCCTTTCGGCGCCATCGCCGCAGCCGAGAGGTTGGCCACGGAGAAATAAGCGCCGTGCGGCAAGCCTGCGATAAAACGGGCAATAAGTAACGTCGCCAGGTTCGGCGCCAGTGCCGTCAGTAGGTTGCCAATCAGAAGAAATGCGATCAGCAAAATGATCAGTCGACGGCGCGGGAATTTGCCCGTTACCGCAGAAATCACCGGCGCACCGACCACAACGCCGAGCGCGTAGACCGAAATCAGCGTCGAGGCAGCGTCCTCCGTAATGCCGAAGTCACCTGCGATAAGCGGCAGCAAGCCCATCGACACGAACTCGGTGGTGCCAATCGAAAACGCACCCAGCGCAAGGGCGAGGGTAACCAGCATACGGCGGGCATTGGAAATCTCGGTTTGGCGGGGGACGCGGGGCTTGGGTGCGGCGTCGGCAAGCAAGGCATCGGCACGCGAAGCATCGGCAGGCGAAGCATCGGCACGCGAAGCGTCGGGACGCGAAGCGTCGGGACGCGAACTATCGGCGGACGCGGCGGGAGAAGAGACAGGTTTCACGTGCGGAGACCTTAGCGCGGGGCAGACAGTGTGCGTAAGTCGGAAAGACTGAACTGGGTTATTCCCACACCGTCGGACTTTTGTGCCAAAGCTCACACCGCAGAAATTGCGCAACATAGTCGTTGCATAATAGGCTTGCCTGAGTTAGAACAGGATTACCTTATCCAGTAATCACTGCTGATCCACCAAGCAAGGAGATCTCCCCCTCGTACGTGCACAAAGCATCATCGCCTCCGTCGCAGCGGCAGCCACGCTATTCAGCGTCACCGCCTGCTCGTCCGAAGAATCGACCAGCAACGAGTCTGTCTCCTCTGCAGACAACGCGAACTCGGCCGCTTTCCCCGTCACCATCGAGCACGCTTTCAGTGAGACCACTATCGAGAAGGCGCCTGAGCGCGTAGCCACCGTTGGCTGGGCCAACCACGAGGTCCCCCTTGCCCTTGGCGTTGCACCAGTGGGCATGTCCAAGTCCACCTGGGGCGATGACAACGGCAACGGCATCATGCCGTGGACCGAAGAAAAGCTAAAGGAGCTCGGTGCTGAAACCCCGACGCTTTTCGATGAAACCGACGGCATCCCCTTCGAGCAGGTCGCCGATCCCCAGCCGGACGTCATTCTGGCCTCCTACTCTGGCTTGACGCAAGAGGACTACGACACGCTGTCCAAGATCGCTCCCGTCGTGGCCTACCCCGATGTTCCATGGGCTACGTCCATGGAAGAGATGGTGGAGATGAACGCTGAGGCCATCGGCAAGGAAGACGAAGGCAAAAAGCTTGTCGACGACCTCGATAAACAAACCGAAAAGGCCCTGAGCAAATATCCAGACTTAAAGGACAAGAAGCTCCTGTTCACCGCATTCGGCGGCACCACTGACGCCTCCAAGATTGGTTTCTTTACCACTGAGGATCCGCGCATGGGCTTCCTTGCTGAACACGGTCTCGGAACCCCGGACATCGTAGAGAAGAACTCCAAGGGCGCGAAGCAGTTCTGGGTTGAGGTCTCGGCCGAAAAGCCGGAAGAATTCAACGACGTCGATCTCGTCGTGGCCTACTCCTCCGGCAACGCGGCGGATGACAAGAAGGCTTTGGAGGAAATGCAAAAGGATCCACTTAAGGGCAAGATTCCGGCCGTCAAGGCTGGCCACGTTGTTTTCCTCGACAACGGCCCACTTGGTGCTTCTGCTAACCAATCTCCGCTTTCTATTCCATGGGGTATCGATAAATACTTCGAGCGCTTGAACTCCGGTTTGCAGGGCTAATTCCATGACGGCTAAAAAGACCGCCGTCAGCATCGGACTATTGGCCGCCACTGTTGCCACAGTGGTGGCTTCGGTCATGTTTGGCGTGCGCACGATTTCCCTATCCGACGCCCTCTCAGCGCTTAGCGGTTCCACTGCCACCGCCAGTGAGGCCGCCGCCTACTTGCGCGTGCCCCGCACCGTTTTGGCACTATTCGTCGGAGCTGCACTCGCCATGTCGGGCACCACGTTGCAAGCCATGACCCGCAATCCCCTCGCCGACCCCGGCATCTTCGGCATCCTGTCTGGTGCTTCCCTCGCTGTGGTCGTGGGTATCGCGTTCTTCGGACTCTCGCGCCCTGTTCCGACGATGATTGTGTCCATCATCGGTTCTTTCGCGGCCGCGGCGTTTGTTTATTTCGTCGGTTCCCTAGGCCACGGAGGCGCTACTCCCCTAAAGCTCGCGCTGTCCGGCGCCGCTACAGCCGCGGCCTGCTCGAGCTTGGTCAGCGCCGTGCTTTTGCCCCGCACCGATGTCATGGACCAGTTCCGTTTCTGGCAAATGGCTCCGTTGGCGGCGCCCAGTGGCCGCATATCGCTATGGCCCTGCCTTTCCTAGTGCTGGGTCTTGTCATCGTGTTGGCCTGTTCGACAGCGCTCAACGCACTTGCGCTTGGCGACGACGTCGCCACCGGCCTCGGCATCAACGTCCTGCGTGCGCGCCTAATCTCCGTTGTCGGGGCAGTCATCTTGTGCGGCACGGCCACGGCGCTCGCCGGCCCCATCGCTTTTGTGGGCCTTATCGTCCCTCACATGATGCGCATGGCCCTAGGAACCGACCATCGACTTCTCCTGCCGATGACCGGCCTCGCCGGCGCCTTCCTGCTCGTCGCAGCCGATACTTTGGGCCGCATCGTCGCACGCCCCAGCGAGATTGCCGTCGGAATCCTCACCCCGCTTATCGGAGCGCCATTGTTTATTTGGATCGTCCGTCGCACAAAGGTGCGTGATCTCTAATGCAAACACTCCAGCAGCAGCGCCGTGCCCGCACTCGTTCTTTTGCCTGGTGCCTTAGCGCGCTCATCGCTCTCATCGTAGTGTTGTGGGCCGCCAGACTCATGTTTGGCGAGACCTTCTACGGCCCCCAGAAGATCCTCCAGGTCTTACTCGGAGAGACCGTTCCCGGCGCTTCCTTTACCGTCGGCGAACTACGCCTGCCGCGGGCCACCGTGGCCGTGGCTGCAGGAATCGCTTTCGGCATCGCCGGTGTGACCTTCCAAACCATGCTGCGCAACCAGCTAGCCTCGCCGGATATCATCGGCATCTCCTCCGGCGCCTCAGCCGCAGGCATTACGGCAATCGTCTTTTTCAATGCTTCCCAAACCACAGTCTCGATTTGGTCGCTGCTGTGTTCCCTCGCTGTTGCCGGAGCCATCTATTTGTTGTCGCTCAAGTCAGGTTTTACTGGCACCCGCCTGATTCTCATCGGCATCGGTATGTCCGCAATCTTGCAGGCCTGGACGAACTTCGTGCTATCGAAAGCACCGTCTTATGACCTGCCCACGGCCACACGGTGGATTACGGGCTCACTCAACACCATGTCTTGGCAGCGTGGCCTCCCCCTCCTCGTGGCGGTAGTAGTCATCGCGCCGGTCATGGTTATGCTCGGCCACAAACTCAACGTGCTACGGCTTGGCGACGACCTCGCCGTCGGACTCGGCCTCCGCCTTAACGCTGTACGCGTTACGGCAATTGTCGGTGCGGTCATCCTCATCGCAGTGGCCACCGCTTCGACAGGCCCCATTGCATTCGTGGAATTTATGGCAGGGCCAATCGCCACCCGGCTTTTCCGTCAGGGACCTTCGATGATCGCTCCCGCCGGTGCCATCGGCGCCATCCTAGTTCTTGCTGCGGACATGGCCGGACAATACTTCTTCGGCACCCGCTATCCGGTCGGAGTCGTCACCGGTGCGCTCGGCGCTCCCTTCCTTATCTATTTGCTTACCCGTACCAACCGTTAGGACACCGTCGCCACAATGAAACAATCAGCACAACTTTCCGCGCAGGAAATCACCCTAAGCTACGGCGAGCACGACATCTTAAGCGATCTATCCCTCTCGCTCGCCCCAGGAAAGATAACCTCCATCGTCGGCCCAAACGGCTGCGGTAAGTCGACCCTCCTACGTTCGCTCTCCCGCCTGCTAAAGCCAACACACGGCGACATTTTCCTAGACGGTAAGGAGATTGCCGACATCCCGACCAAACAGCTCGCCACGTCGCTGGGCTTGCTACCGCAATCACCAATCGCGCCGGACGGAATCGTGGTCGCGGACCTCATCGGCCGCGGGCGTACTCCGCACCAGGGGCTGCTTGGCCGCTGGAGTCAGGAAGACTACGCAATTGTGGAAGAATCGATGGAGCTGACGGGCGTCGCCAGCCTGGCGCAGCGCTCCATCGATGAGCTCTCGGGCGGCCAACGCCAACGCGTGTGGATCACCATGGCACTAGCCCAGCGCACCGACATCTTGCTCTTGGATGAGCCCACCACCTATCTCGATATCAAGCATCAGCTCGAAGTCCTCGACCTGCTGGTGGACTTGAACGAAAAGCATGACACCACCATCGTGATGGTCATCCATGACCTCAACTTGGCTGCCCGGTACTCCGATGCGCTCATCGCTGTTAAAGATGGCACGGTCTACGCTCAAGGCACCCCGCAGGAAGTTTTGACACACCAGACCGTGCACGACGTGTTCGGTGTTGACTCGGTCATCGTTGATGATCCAGTCTCGGGGCTGCCGGCTGTCATGCCGATTGGGAAAAGGAGGGTGAAATAAGTGGCCTATCAACCATTCCGCGCGACCGTCGTCGACTCCACGCGGATTTCGCCAAGCTTTCAACGCGTACGCCTGTCTGGATTGAAAGAAATGGGCCCTGCAGGTGCGATCCACGATCTGCGCATCAAGCTGATCATCCCCGGCCCTGCCGGCCTGCCTGAACTGCCTGCCGCAGAAGATTGGTTCAGTTCCTGGCAAAAGCTCGACCCGGCTACCCGCGGAGCGATGCGCACATATTCTGTACGCGATTTAGACCGCGAAAACGGCATCCTCACCGTCGACTTCGTCCTGCATACTGCCCCTGGGCAAACCGGGCCAGCATCTTCTTGGGCACACGCGGCCAAACCCGGCGATAGCATTTACGTGATTGCTCCCCACGCCACCGACGCCCCAGGCCCCGGCATCGAATTCCAGCCCGGCGAGTCCCGCGAAATCCACATTCTGGGCGATGAAACCGCACTGCCTGCAATCGCCCGCATCCTCGACGAATGGCCGGCGGGGCTGACCGGCACCGTGCACATTGCGGTGCCCTACTTCCAGGATGCCCAAGCACTCGCTGCTCCAGCCGGTGTCAAGGTGGAATTCCTCCCGCACGACGAAGCCTCACTTATCGGCGCCCTCGCCCACCTCGCAGGTCTTCCCTCTCCCGCCCCTGCCGATAAAGACTTACAACCGAACTCCTTAAGCAGCGTCGTGGAGCGCGAAATCCTCTGGGAAACCCCCGCCTATTCCTCTTCCGGTGAAGAACTAGGCGAGCGCGCTGCAAGCGATGCGTATTGGTGGATTGCGGGAGAAAGCGGCGTCGTCAAGCGTATGCGTCGATTGCTGGTTAAAGAGGCCGGCGTGCCCCGTTCGGCTGTGTCTTTCATGGGATATTGGAAGCGAGGGGTCTCTGAGGGGTAGTCGTCAACGCCGCGAATACTAAGTAGGTATTCTGGTAGGTCGAAACATTTTCACGTTTTAATTAGGAGAATCATGGCAAAGATTATCTGGACCCGCACGGACGAAGCTCCGCTGCTTGCAACCTACTCTTTCAAGCCGGTTGTTGAGGCCTTCGCCTCCACCGCAGACATCGAGGTAGAAACCCGCGATATCTCCCTGGCCGGCCGCATCCTGGCGCAGTTCCCGGAGCGCCTCGGCGACAAGAAGGTCGAAGACGCCCTCGCTGAGCTGGGCAAGCTGGCTAAGACTCCGGAAGCTAACATCATCAAGCTGCCGAACATCTCCGCTTCCCTCGTCCAGCTAAAGAAGGCAATCGCTGAGCTGCAGGCTGCAGGTTACGACGTCCCGGATTACGAGGACGCGCAGGAGGCCTACGCTGTGGTTACCGGTTCCGCTGTGAACCCGGTGCTGCGTGAGGGCAACTCGGACCGCCGCGCTCCCATCGCAGTGAAGAACTTCGCGAAGAAGTACCCACACAAGATGGGCGCTTGGTCTGCTGATTCCAAGACCAACGTGGCCACCATGTCTGATAACGACTTCCGTCACAACGAGAAGTCCGTCATCCTGGAGCAGGATGACACCCTTTCCATCAAGCTCGTTGCTGAGGACGGCACTGAGACCGTCCTGTTGGAGAAGCTGCCGGTTCTAAAGGGCGAGGTTGTTGACGGCACCTTCATTTCCGCAAAGGCTCTGGATGAGTTCCTGAAGGCTCAGGTTGCACGCGCTAAGGAAGAGGGCGTTCTCTTCTCTGCTCACTTGAAGGCCACCATGATGAAGGTCTCTGACCCGATCATCTTCGGCCACGTTGTGCGCGCTTACTTCGCTGATGTCTTTGCACAGTACGGCGAGCAGCTTGAGGCCGCTGGTCTCAATGGCGAGAACGGCCTCGGCGCTATCTACGAGGGCCTGAACTCCCTCGAGAATGGCGAAGAGATCAACGCCGCATTCGACGCTGCTCTCGAAAATGGTCCGGACCTGGCTATGGTCAACTCCGCTAAGGGCATCAGCAACCTGCACGTCCCATCTGACGTCATCATCGACGCTTCCATGCCGGCCATGATCCGCACCTCCGGCCACATGTGGAACAAGAATGATGAAGAGCAGGACACCTTGGCTGTCATCCCTGATTCTTCTTACGCTGGCGTCTACCAGGCAGTTATCGATGATTGCAAGGCGAATGGCGCTTTCGATCCTTCCACCATGGGTACCGTTCCGAACGTCGGCTTGATGGCTCAGAAGGCTGAGGAGTACGGTTCCCACAACAAGACCTTCAAGGTGCCGGAGAACGGCACCGTGCAATTGACTAACTCCGCTGGCGACGTCCTCATCGAGCACGACGTCGAGGCAGGCGACATCTGGCGCGCTTGCCAGACCAAGGATGCTCCGATCCAGGATTGGGTCAAGCTGGCTGTTAACCGCGCTCGCCTTTCCGGCATGAAGACCATCTTCTGGCTGGACCCGGAGCGCGCACACGACCGCAACATCACCTCCTTGGTTGAGAAGTACCTCCAAGACCACGACACCGAGGGCTTGGATATCTCCATCGCCTCCCCGGTCGAGGCAACCAAGATCTCCATCGAGCGCATCCGTAAGGGCGAAGACACCATCTCCGTCACCGGCAACGTGCTGCGTGACTACAACACCGACCTGTTCCCAATTCTCGAGCTCGGCACCTCCGCAAAGATGCTGTCTGTGGTTCCGCTGATGGCTGGCGGCGGCCTCTTCGAGACCGGTGCAGGCGGATCCGCTCCGAAGCACGTTCAGCAGGTTGAGGAAGAAAACCACCTGCGCTGGGATTCCCTGGGCGAGTTCCTTGCTCTGGCTGAGTCCTTCCGCCACGAGCTCAATGCGCACGGAAACACTAAGGCAGGCGTACTTGCCGACGCCCTCGACAAGGCCACCGAGACCCTCCTCGACGAGGGCAACTCCCCGTCCCGTAAGGTCGGTGAGAACGACAACCGTGGTTCTCACTTCCACTTGACCCTCAACTGGGCGAAGGAGCTGGCTGCTCAGACCGAAGATACTGAGCTGGCCGAGACCTTCAAGCCGGTTGCTGAGGCACTCGAGGCTAAGAAGGACGAGATCCAGCAGGGTCTGCTCGATGTTCAGGGCTCCCCAGCTGATCTGGGCGGCTACTACGCACCGGACGAGGAAAAGATTTCCTCCGTCATGCGCCCGGTTGCTGCCTTCAACGAGATCATTGACGGTCTGAAGAAGTAAACCGTAACAATTCGGCTCCCTTCTCTTACGGAGGGGAGCCTTTTTGTTGCTCGAGTACGGCGCTGAGTTGAGCTCGGTGCTTAGGCTTGCTTGGTGCGTTTGAGCATCACTAACGCCATTGCGCGGTGCCTGGGTCGATTCCCGCGGCGTGTGCGGCGGCGTTAATCGCGTCTTGGAGCCACTGCGCAAGACCTGGCGCCTGGGAATCGTAGTGAGCGCGGAAACGCTCGTCGGCGGTGTAGCCGCGCGCGATAAGCACATGTTTGGACTTCGATACTGGAAAGTGCTCACCTAACAATTCGCGGTGTCGCTCTACCAGCTGTAAAGCTTCCGGCGCCGTGGGGTCCATTCCGGCCGTACAAGCAGCGGCTAGCTCACGCTCGAGTTTTTCATGGCGTTGCTTAAGCTCTTCCCAGTCTGCCACGTTGCGGCGGACTGCATTGCGCTGGGAGATAGCCCAGTCTTCCGTATCGCCATAGGTTTCTTCGGCTTCGGCATGGTGTTCGGCGAAACTATCGCCAAGCACTGCCGCAATCTGCGAAACCGAGAGATTGTTGTTATTCATGGTTTCCTCCAAAAGAATATCGAGTGCGCGCACTTGTTCATCAAGGCGGCGTTGTCTTTCCATGAGCATCGCCCGCTGGCGGCGTAGGTGTTCCACCGGACTATCTCCCGCTTCCAAGGCCGCAGCTATATCTTTAAGCGGCATCCCCGTAGCGCGGTAGACCACAACTTTTTGCGCCCGTGCGATGTCTTGCTCCGAATAAAGCCGGTAGTTAGACCACGTACGAGCGTTCGGTATAACAAGTCCGCGTTCTTCCCAGTAGTGCAGAGTACGTACGCTGACTCCCAGAAATTCTGCGGCTTCGCCTACTTCCATGTGTGTGCTCATACCAAAATTTCACTCCCTTACGTCGCGTGAGAGTCAACTCACTCCGCTTCAGCCCCTTATTGGGTACATTGTTCACTTATGAATAATCCACTGCTTTCTCCGTCTACTCTGCCCTACCAATTGCCACCTTTTGCCGAGATTAAAGAAAAGCACTTCCTCCCAGCATTTCACGAGGCTCTTCAGCTTCACGATGCCGAAATCGCCGCCATCGTAGATAATCCCGCCGACCCGACGTGGGAAAACACCGTCGAGGCACTAGAGAGCTCCGGACAAGACCTGGAACGCGTCATTGCTGTCTTTGCGAATCTCTCCGGAACCGATATCACCGACGGTATGGAGGCCATCGGTTCGCAGCTGTGGCCAGAGCTTTCCGCCCATCAAGATGCGATCTATCAAAATGCGGTTCTCTACGCCCGTTTGAAGGAAGTGGGCGTAGACGTGCCCAAGGATGAGGAATCCCAGCGTCTATATGCTCATTTGCTGCGTACGTTTGCTCGCAAAGGCGCGGACTTAGATTCCGCAAGCAAGGCCCGGCTTTCGGAAATCAATCAGCGTCTTTCGACTCTGTCTGAGGAATTCGGCCGCACGCTGATGAAATCAACCCGAAAACTCGCGGTGGAGCTCACGGAACAGGAGTTGGAAGGCCTGCCGGAGGAGCGGAAGGCCTCTGCGAGCGCGGATGCAAAAGCTCTGGGTCGTGAAGGCTTCGTAATTCCTCTAGAGCTGCCAACTGTGCAATCGGAGCAGGCCCGTCTCGTGCAGCCGGAGGCTCGTGCGAAGCTTTATGAGGCGTCTGCTCGCCGCGGCGAAGGAAACGCAGAAGGTCTCATCGAGGCGGTGCAGCTGCGTGCCGAACGCGCAGAACTTTTGGGTTTTGCCTCGCATGCGGACTACGTCATCTCTGAGGAAACTGCAGGAAATGCCCAGGCAGCTCGCGATATGCTCTTCCAACTAGCACCTGCGGCTGAGGCCAACGCAGAAGGCGAACAGAAGTTGTTCGCCGAGGCAGCGAGCCTGCGCGATGAGGACTTTGGCGCAGCGGATTGGCCGTATTGGGAGTCGCAGGTGCGTGCTCGCGATTTTTCGCTGGACGAGGAAGAACTACGCAAGTACTTCCCCCTCGAACAGGTCTTGGAGGAAGGCGTATTCGCTGCTGCAAATCGTCTTTACGGCATCGTGGTTGTCCCGCGTGATGACTTGGAGGGATATGCTGAGGGCGTGCGCGTGTGGGAGGTCTTCGACGAGGGCCAGGATCCCGCAGCGGACAAGGACAATGGCATCGGCCTGTTTGTCACTGATTACTTCGGCCGCCCCACCAAACGCGGCGGGGCATGGATGAGCGAGTTTGTGGGTCAGGCAGGTCTGCTTGAGCGCAAACCGGTGATCGTGAACGTCATGGGAATTACCAAGCCGGCCGATGGTTCACAGCCGCTGCTGAGTTTGGACGAGCTGCGCACCGTCTTCCACGAGTTTGGCCATGCGCTGCATGGTTTACTCTCGGATGTCCGATATCCCACTTTCGCAGGTACAAACGTCCCCCGCGACTGGGTCGAGTTTCCCTCGCAGATTAATGAGAACTGGGCATTGGAGCCAGCACTGGTGAAGCGTTACGCCCGCCACGTGGATACCGGCGAAGTCATCCCCGATACACTCTTGCAGGCAGTTTCGGAAGCCAGCGAGTTCGGCCAGGGCTTTGCCACGGTGGAATACCTAGCGGCCTCGATTGTGGACTTGGCGTGGCACTCGCTTTCATTCGACGAAACCGCAGACCTCAAGGCGGCGGAGGTTGCGCAGTTCGAGAAGCAAGCCCTAGCCAAGGCCGGGCTGAACGACCCGCTTATCGCGCCGCGCTACCGTTCCCAGTACTTCAACCACATCTTCGCCGGCGGATACTCTGCAGGCTATTACTCCTACCTCTGGGCCGAGGTCCTCGACGCCGATGGATTTTCTTGGTTCAAGGAAGAAGGCGCCGGTGACTCGGACGAGCAAGCTCGTGCAGCTGGCGAGAAATTCCGCAAGCTCATCTTGTCCAAGGGCGCATCGCGCGATTTCACCGAACCCTACCGCGAACTGCGTGGCCGAGACAAGGACGTCGAGCCGCTGCTCAAGCGCCGCGGCCTCGCTGGTGCTTAAGGCATGCGTGTAGGCGCAATCGCCTAAGCGATTGCGCTAGTTCTGGCAACTACAGCTGGGTTACTGCTAGGTAACGAAGGTAGGCGGAGCTTCGTACGGTGGCTGCCATGCCACCCGCCCACCGATGCGGAGCATGCGCCCGCGTTCGGGAGGCGCATTCGGGTCATCGCCGTTTACACCGTTGTGGTAGGAACACAGCGGAACCATATTTGAAACGTTGGTTTCGCCACCGTGTCCCCAAGGCTCGATGTGGTGTATCTGGCAACGCTCAGCCGGAACTTTGCAATCCGGCCAGGCGCAGGTGGGGTTTTCTGCTGACAACATCTTTCGCTGCTTCGGCGAAGCAAAGCGCGACATGCGGTATAGATCCACCGGCCCTTCCTCGCGGCTAATCAGAGTAACGAATCCCTCGCCGGAAAAAGTATGCTCAAGATACTCCGCACCAGTCATTGTGGCACCGGAGGTAGTGCGCAAAATAACATCGCCATCACCGCGACCATTACCGCGCTGCAGCTCGCAATAATCCTCGAGGCGGACTACCACCATCGTGGTAGCCTGCGTGCGCACTCCACCCTCGGACTGCGACTCCAAGAAGCTCGCGCCAGGGCGAGACTGGTCGATGCCTTTGAATACATCCGTAATTCCCATGGAAGAACCAGTGACGGTCAGCGTGGCCAGACCGTTGGGGTGCTGGCGCAAAGTGGCACGTTCAGATGCCACCCGCGGCGGCTGCATCTCCTTGAGGCGTTTGCGCGCGAGCCTTTCTACCTCTGGCGACGCCGCCGCGCAGAGTTCGACGCGCAAATTCCACGCCGCTACTTTCTTCTTAACTCGCGAAACAAAATGTTCGATGCGCCGCAGGGTGCTCAGGCTATGCTGCTGGTTTCGCGCGTGTGCAACGGCGGTGCGTTGCTTCTTGCTAAACGACGTCGGCCCAAAATAGGTGCTGTGGAGCGCCAGAAGCTCGGCGGCATCAGCAGACGTGGCACCTAAAGAAATCAGCTGTGCGGCAGACATGCCTTCGCACTCAGCGACGAGGTCAACGCCTCGGCTGAGTGCTGCAAGGTATGTCTTAAGGCTCATAGCCATCAAGCTACCCAGGCCTTCTACCAGGCACAACGCCTTGGCACCCAGGATGGTCAAATTCGCAGCTATCTGGCGGTTTAAAGCTACACGCTTAAGCCTGCCAACCACCGCGCGTGGATGCGGTCATCGCCATTTTCTTCTGGATGGAAGCTCAAAGCGATGACGTTGTCTTCCCGTACTCCCACGACAACTGGAGTTCCGTCCCTCTCAGGAACGGTGGCAATTACTTCCACCCCTGCGCCATGCGAGGTAACAACAGGCGCGCGGATGAAAGACGCCTCCACAGCCAGATCCTCCTCATCCAAGCGCACGGGCACAGTGCGCTCTTCAGAGAAGCGCTGGTTACCGAATCCATTGCGGCGCACGACGACGTCAAGCACACCGAGGCTCTGTTGCCCAGGCGCCGGATTCTCCAGTTCACGGGCAGAGTAAATCAGTCCGGCGCAGGTGGCGAGGACGGGCAGGCCGGCACGGATGGCGTCGCGAAGCGGCTGCGCAAGCTCGAAGGCGCGAGCAAGGCGGTCGATGGTGGAAGACTCGCCGCCTGGAAACACGATGCCATCAAGGCCATCCAAATCCCGGGGCAAGCGCACGCGGGTTACGTGTGCGCCGAGAGATTCCAGAATCGCAACGTGTTCCTCGACGCCGCCTTGCAAGGCCAGCACGCCAATCGTCAGCGCTTTGCCAGTCTTACCAGCCACGTTCAGCCAAACGGTGCGGAGCCGGAACGTCAGCTACGTTGATGCCTACCATCGCCTCGCCGAGACCGCGGGAAATCTTCGCCAGCTCAGCCGGCTGGTCATACAGCGTGGCCGCCTTAACGATGGCCTCCGCGCGAGCAGCCGGATTGCCAGACTTGAAGATACCGGAGCCGACGAAGACGCCCTCGGCGCCCATCTGACGGACGAGTGCGGCGTCGGCAGGCGTTGCGACACCACCGGCAACGAAGAGCACGACCGGCAGCTTGCCTGCCTCTGCCACCTCTGCGACAAGGTCGTACGGAGCCTGCAACTCCTTGGCTGCGACATACAGCTCATCGCGATCCAGGTGCTGCAGGCGGGCAATCTCGCCACGAATGGTACGCAGGTGCTTTACTGCCTCGGAGACGTCGCCGGTGCCGGCTTCGCCCTTGGAACGAATCATGGCAGCACCCTCAGTGATACGGCGCAGCGCTTCACCCAGGTTGGTAGCACCGCAGACGAAAGGCACATCGAAGTCCCACTTGTTGATGTGGTTGACGTAATCGGCCGGAGATAGAACCTCGGACTCGTCAATAAAGTCCACACCGAGCTCAGCCAGGATCTGAGCTTCAACGAAGTGGCCAATACGAGACTTTGCCATCACCGGGATGGAAACCGCATCGACGATTCCCTCAATAAGGTCCGGATCCGACATACGAGCGACGCCGCCCTGCGCGCGAATATCCGCTGGCACACGCTCCAAGGCCATGACGGCGGCAGCACCAGCATCTTCGGCGATCTTTGCCTGTTCCGGGGTAACGACGTCCATGATGACGCCGCCTTTAAGCATATCCGCGAGGCCGCGCTTGACGCGGGTGGTTGCAATCTTGGAAGTATTTTCAGTCTTGTTTTCAGCCATGCGAATCATCGAACCGCATAAAGTGGTCCACAACAAGGTCCAATCTAGGTCATTTGGATTAGACCACTTTAAGATGAGGATATGAATTTAGGCCTCGACCCGGACGATTCGCGGACGCTGCCAGTGCAGATTGCGGCAGCCATCCGCGAGATGGTTGCCACTGGCGCACTGCTGCCAGGCGAGCAGATAGATTCAACCCGCACCTTATCGGCGCAGCTAGGCGTCTCGCGCGGAACTGTGGTAACCGCTTTCGATCAACTCATCGCCGAGGGCTACCTCGTCGCAAGCACAGGCTCCGGAACCCGCATCAATCCTCGCCTCCACCCCACCAAAGCCCCCGCGCCCGCCCCGAAATCGCACACCCCACCGCCCCTCAACCGGGTGGAGCTAACCCCCGGCCTACCCGATACAACGAGCCTCATCACCCCCGAATGGCGTGCTGCCTGGCGCAACGCCGCCGCGCTTGCCAACGCTCCCCTTCTAACCCAAGAAATCGGTCACCACCTCCGCCACATGCGCGGCCTTGCGGTAGATCCGGATCGCATCCTCGTCACCGCCGGTGCGCGTGAGGGGCTTGCGTTGTTATTGCGGGGCGTCGCTAAGCAGCTGCGTATTGGCGTGGAATCGCCGGGTTATCCCAGTCTGCGCAAGGTACCGGAGGCTTTAGGCCATACCCTCGTGGAAGTACCTACCGATTCAGAGGGTGTGCGTGTTCCGCTAACGGACCTAGATGCGCTCATCGTCACTCCGAGCCATCAATATCCGTACGGCGATTCCCTCTCGGCTGCTCGTCGAACGGAGCTGGTGCGGTGGGCACGGGAGACGGGGGTACTCATCATTGAGGACGATTTCGACTCCGAACTGCGCTACGTAGGCCAACCTTTGCCCGCGCTGACTGCCCTCGAGCCCGAGCACACGGCGCTGTTGGGCACGTTTAGCTCGGTGATCTCCCCGACCATCGCTTGTGGATATCTCGTCGTCCCGGAGCACCTGCGCGAGCCGCTTGTGCAGCAGCGTCAGCTTTTTGGGCAGCCCGTGAGCTCTATTACCCAAGATGCGTTGGCGGGGTTTATGGCCAGCGGTGCGCTGCGCCGCCACACCGGCAAAATGCGCCGCGCTTACCGACGCCGCCGTGACCTAGTCACCGCCACCTTCCGCACGCTACCTGGCGTCGAGCTGCTGCCGATTCGCGGTGGTCTGCACGCTGTGTTGCTCTGCGAACGCCCAGCGGCAGCGGTGGTCACACGGGCAGCGGAACAGGGAATCGGACTTACTGCACTAGCTGATTACTGGGGCGGAGAGGAAGCACCGAACGGAGTCGTATTGGGCTTTGGCCACCTCAGCGACTTGGAATTGGCGCTAGCACTCGCTGCGGTCGCAGAAGCCGCATCTCTTTAATGGGTAGGATCTCGCACTGATTGCGCACTCATGCGCGTGCGCAGCCAACCTGCCTACGAGCATGCCTGGCGGCACTGAGCCGCGTGCAGGAAAAGCCGAAAGGGCCACGCATAGAACGTGACCCTTTAGTTGCTGCGCTAACGGTTTACTGCGGCTGCCTAGGACGTTACTTATCCTCAGCCTTTTTAGCGCCGGCTAGCTGCGAGAAGTTCTCGTTGAAATCCTTAAATCCCTTCGAGAAGGTGCCGAGGTTATCCATGAAGCCACCCATGATGTCCATCGGCAGTGGGAAGACGATGGTGGAGTTCTGGTCTGCGCCTAACTCCAGCACCGTCTGCAGGTAACGAAGCTGCAAAGCCGCAGGAGCCTTACCCAGCTCCTCCGCGGCTTCTCGCAGCTCGCGGGAGGACTGAAGTTCGCCGTGTGCGGAGATGACCTTGGCGCGACGCTCACGCTCGGCTTCTGCCTCGCGGGCAAGGGCACGCTGCATCATTTCTGGGATTTCCACGTCCTTGATCTCCACGATGCGGGTGATTACGCCCCAGCGCTCGGTCTGGCCGTTGATGATATTCGCAAGATCCTCGTTGAGTTCTTCGCGGTGCGCGAGGAGATCATCGAGATCCGCGCGGCCCAACAGGCTACGCAGAGTCGTCTGCGCGATTTGCGACGTAGCGACGGCATAGTTTTCCACTTCCAGCACGGCCTTGAGCGAATCCGTCACCTCGAACATGACCACGGCGTTCACGCGCACGGAGACGTTGTCCTTGGTAATGATTTCCTGCGGCGGGATGGTAAGTGTCACCACACGCTGGTCCACGCGCTCGAGCTTATCGATGCCCGGCCACATGAAATGCAGGCCCGGCTCCATGAGCGGACGCAGATGGCCGAATCGGAAGGCCACTCCGCGCTCGTACTGTTTGATGACTTTCAGCGAGTACATCAAAAAGACGATGATGAGCGCGACGATGATGCCGATGACGATCGGCCAGAAAACGAGTGCTGACATTAGCTAGCTTCTTCCTTCTTGCGTTCCGAGCGATAACGGCTGGACTTGCCGTACTTCGAACCATAGCGGTCGATTTGGGCGGCCAGCTCGGCTTCACGGTTGTCCATTTCGGGGACGACGATCTGCGGCGCATTCGATGGCGTATTCCACAGGTGGCGTGCCAACGGATAGACACCAAGACCGGTAATCACCAAGACGGTGGCAAGGGTGATAAGCACCTCGGACAGCGAGTGGTTGGTAATTAGGGACGACAGCGGGAGCAGGTAGCCCATAGCGGCCACCGCGAGGGCAATTCCGCGGTGGAAACGACCAGAGTCGGAGTGTGGCCATGGGTCGAGCTGCCGGGTGACTTCCCTGCCATGGTGGGAGACCGTGCAGGCATCCTTTACTGGACAGGTATTGCACACCGTGGGGTTGGCGCGGTAACGCATGACGCGGTTTTCCGGGTCAAAGCTCGACGGCCAAAGCCACTGATCTTCAGGGCACTGCCAGGCGTCGTGTTCCTCCAAGTAGCGGAAAGTGCCAGCGCGGTTAGCCATGGTGCGGTTGGCGGTTTGCTTCGCCATAGCATCAAAGCCCCACGCTACAACCAGAAGAAACAGGCCGTAGCACACCGCCAGGAGGGTAAAGATTCCTGGAGCTTGCATTATGTGTCCCTACTTCTTCTGATCCGGTTTATTCTGATTTGACCTTTTCTGGCCAGGATTACCGTCCGCCCGCTTGTCGGAGCGGTAGGTGCCGCCCCACTTGGTGCGCGATTCGAACTCTGGGTCCTGTGGGCCAGAAGCTGCAGAATCGCCGCGGCCCGAGTCCGGGGCTTGCTCTTCAACGAAGGCGCCACGCTCGTCGATGTAGCCATAGCGGCGGCCTGCCACTCGTCCAGTGCTGTGCGCGCCGTCGCGGGTATCCACACGACCCTTTCCGCCGGAGACAAGGCCGACGCTGGAGGCAGCGCCCGCGACGGGCACCTCGCCGGCGTGGTCGTCGTCGTCAGGCGCGATGATGCTAAACAGCGGATCCTTCGGGTGCTCTTCGATGGTCGGGATTTCCTTGTTAAACAGCACGCCCTTGAGCGCCATCCACAGGAACGGGATGATGCCGGCTAAGAACATGACGTCGCCAGGCATGCGCAGCCACTCCATGATGAAGTTGCCAGGCTCGGTGATGTAGCCCAGGGAACGTGCCTCGACGTATCCGGAAGCCACGGATTCGTAGAGCTGCATAACGCCCAACGGGAGCAGCGAAATAACAACCATCCACAGCAGACCGATGTTCTGCAGCCAGAAGGACCACGCCATGGCCTTGTCGGACCACTTTTCCTTCGGGATAAGGTAGCGCAGCGCGAATACGGACAGGCCGACGGCCAGGAAGCCGTAGACGCCCATCATGGCGCCGTGTGCGTGGTTTGCGGTCAGCGCGGTACCAATCTCGTAGTAGGAGACGATTGGCAGGTTGACTAGGAAGCCGAAGACGCCGGCGCCCAAGAAGTTCCAGAAGCCAACTGCAACCAGGAACATAACTGCCCAACGGTGTGGGAATGGGCGTTCGCCGGAGGCGCGCTGACGGGAACCGAGCTGCATGAAGGTCCAAGCCTCAACGGTCAGCAGGGTCAGCGGCACGACCTCGGCAGCAGAGAAGAAAGCGCCAAGTGCCATGTGCTCAACCGGGGTACCGGAGAAGTACAGGTGGTGCATAGTGCCCAAAACGCCACCGGTGGAGTACAAAATAATGTCCAAGAAGATGATGCCGAGGGCGATCTTTTCGCGGATGACGCCGAGAAGCACGAAGACATAGGCCACCATCACGGTGGTAAACAGCTCGAGGAAGTCCTCCACCCACAGGTGGACGACCCAGAAGCGCCAGAACTCGGCAACAGAGATATGGGTCTCGGAGCCAGCCAGGTTACCCACTGCATAGAAAGCAGGGATGGCGATGCCGGCGTAGAAGAACAGCCACGGCATATTGGACTTGTGTTCGTACTTCAGGCGGCCGCGCAGCTGGCGGAAGATGATGCCAATCCAGACAAACATGCCCACAGTGAGCAGAATCTGGAAGAAGCGCGGCAGGTCAAGGAACTCCCACTGCTGGGAGAACAGGGTGCCTTCCTTGATGTAGCCCATAGTGGACAGCCACTCGAAGGCCATGGAGCCAAAGACCACAAACGCGATGGCACCGAGCAGGAACCAAACCAGCCAGTGCTGCTTCTTCGGTTCCTTCTTGCCCACGAAAGAGGCCAAGAAAATACCGGCAGCAAGCAGGCCGCCTGCAGTCCATAGCAGCGACAGCTGGAGGTGCCAAGTACGCGAGACGTTATACGGCAGGATCTCCTGCAATAGGATACCGAAGAAGCCGGTTAGCTCCGTGCGGTAGTGCTGTGAGGCTGCACCCAGGAGCGCCTGGATGAGGAAGAGCAATGCGATGACAAGGACAAACCATGCCACGACCTTCTGCGACTTGGTAAGACCTACCTCGCCCGGCTGGGTGAAGTCGAGGTTTGGCGCCTCTTCTGCGTGCCAACCAATGGACTTAGACCAACGGCCATAAATCGCGAAGATAAGGCCGGTGCCGCCGATCAGCGCGATGAGCGAGAGCACAGACCAGACCACGAGGTCTGCGGTCGGGCCGTTATCCACGCGTGGCTCAGCCGGCCAGTTGTTGGTATAGGAGTAATCGTGGCCCGGGCGCTCTGCCGCAGAAGCCCATGCAGTCCAACCGAAGAAACCAACAAGGTTGTTGATCTGCTTTTTGTCTGTAATGAACTCAGATGGAAGTCCCTTGTTATGAGAGTCTTCGCCAAAGTACTTCGCGTAGTAGTCCTTGTTGGACTCGAAAGCAGCGATTTGGTTATCGGTCCACTTCAGTACACCAGTTGCTTCGTCGTAGCGGTTGGTGCGGAACTCCTGCTGGACTGCTTCTTCTGGAGTCGCGTCCGGGGAGATGAAATCGGGATAACCGTTGGCGTCGTTAAGCTCGCGTGCCTTATCCAAAGACATGCGGAGGTATTCCGCCGTGTAGTCAGGGCCTAAGTAGGCGCCGTGGCCCATGACGGAGCCGTATTGCTGCAGGCCGCGGGTTTGGTAGAGAGCCTGACCGTTCAGAATCTCATCCTTGGTCAGGATGGTCTCACCGGTGGTTTCGGAAACAATCTTTTCCGGAAGAGGCATAGACGCGTTGTAAGTGCGGTACGCCAAGAAACCCATGACTAGAAAGCCAAAGATCATGACTAAGGCGACGCCCTGCCCCCACACGCTGCTGAGCTTAAGGACCGGCTTGCGGCGGTCCTCGTGGCTAGTAGTGGTGGACATATATTTTCCTGTCTTCTCAATGTGCTGACGCTTAGACTGCGCGCCAAGGTGTCCCGAGGCAGAAGGCACCCACACCGATTATGGACGGAAAAACTAGAGTTAAATAGCTGGGCGCGCGCCCACCTTCCCCAAAGGCGGTCATACGGAAGGTTGACATCCGCCAATAGCTAGACCATTCCCCCATTGCTGACTTTCAGCTAATTTTTATATCTCCCCAAGTAAAACGCAATAATGTACGTCGACCACACCTCCCGATTTGCTTTATCCTTAAAGCGATTTCCCAACGATGTTAATTCGATCACCATTCGCAAAGCACTGCAAAAATCAGAGTACATAGAGGTTAACGCCACCAACCCCAACCTCAAAAGTTGTTTAATTCGGATTTTGTCGTATTATTTTAAGCATGACTTTCGCAGAGCACACCAAGCGCAACTGGCTAATCACCCTCTTTGCCACCATCTTCCTTGCGGCGATTGTTTCGATGATTTTTCTGAACGACCCACACCAAACCGTCACGGTCGCAATGGTCTTCATTGCGGCTGCCTTACTACTCTTCGGCGGAATCCTAGGCGGCTGGTACCTCATCCATCAGCGCGCGGGCTCCCAAAAATAGACACGCGCTAAACTCACACCGCGACTAGCGGTCGGCTACCTGCCGACCGCTTTGTCTGTTTTTATTCATTTCACTTGCTGGGCAAACGTCAAATTTTCTCCACATCCATGCCCATTATGAACCGCTTGGTCTAGTCTTTGCTCATGGCTACAAAATACGACACCAGCAACTTAGAAAACCTCGCCCTCGCTACCCGCTGCCTGCACGTAGGCCAGGATCTCGACGGCTCCACCAACTCTCGCAACATTCCGATTTACCAAACCACCTCCTACGTCTTTGATTCGGCCGAGCATGCCGCCGCTCGCTTTGCGCTTGCCGACGCCGGCCCCATCTACACCCGGCTGACAAATCCCACGGTGGACGCACTCGAGCGTCGTCTAGCGGCGCTCGAAGGCGGCGTAGCCGCAGTCGCCTTTGCCTCTGGCCAGGCGGCAGAAACCGCCGCCATCGAAACGCTGGCTGGCGCGGGCGACCACATCGTGGCCTCCCCTCGCCTCTATGGCGGAACGAATAGCCTTTTTACCCATACGCTGCACCGTCTCGGCATTGAAGTAACTCTGGTCGAGGAACCCGATGATCCGCAGTCATGGCAGTGCGCTGTGCGCGGAAATACCAAGGCTTTTTATGGAGAGACCTTCGGCAACCCGGTGGCAGATGTGCTGGATATTCCGGCAATCGCTGAGGTAGCGCATGCAAACCAGGTGCCGCTGATTGTGGACAACACCATCGCTACCGCGGCACTGGCGCGCCCGTTAGAGCTCGGCGCGGACGTCGTCGTCGCCTCCACCACCAAATTCTATTCCGGCTCGGGCTCGGCCATCGGTGGCGTCATCGTCGACGGCGGCACCTTTGACTGGACCGTTCAGCGCGACGGCAAGCCGGTGTTTCCGTTCTTCACCGAACCCGACGAAAGTTACCATGGCCTGCGCTTCGCAGACCTCGGCGAACCGGCTTTCGCACTGCGCGCCCGCGCTGGCATCCTCCGCGATACGGGCGCCGCAGTCTCGCCTTTCAACGCTTGGCTGACCTTAACCGGG
>NZ_KV800714.1:42193-84450 GCF_001810285.1 Corynebacterium sp. HMSC071F07 | reverse complement strand
TGGAAACTTTGGAGCTGCGCGTGCAGCGCCACAACGAAAATGCCCAGGCAGTTGCGGAATTCCTCGAGGCGCATCCGAAGGCGGCCAAGGTCAATTACGCCGGCCTCGACTCGAGCCCGTATAAGACCACCAAGGAAAGGCTCGGCTACCAATACACCGGTTCGGTACTTTCTTTCGAAGTGGCCACCGAGTCAGGCGAACCCGCAGCGGCCACAGAAACCGCCTGGAAGTTCATCGATTCCCTCAAGCTGCATTCCAATCTGGCCAACATCGGTGATACCCGCTCGCTTGTGGTGCATCCGGCTACCACCACCCACTCGCAATCCAACGAGGAGGGGCTGCGAGTAGCTGGCATCACCCAAGCCACGATTCGCCTCTCCGTTGGTATCGAAGCAATCAACGACATCATCGCTGACCTCGAGCGCGGCTTCGCGGCCATCTAATCAAGAAGTCGCCATGACTGTGCCCAACTTGGCTTGTGAAGGTGAGCTCGAAGAAGTCGGCGTCGGCAAGCTGCGTACTGAAGCAGGCGCTGAAATTCCCGAGGTGCGTATCGCGTATCAACGGTGGGGCGAATTCGCCGGTGACCCGCACGGCAAGAATAACGTGCTGCTCATCGAGCATGCGGTGACCGGCGATTCCAACGTGGCCGACTGGTGGGCCGACCTGCTGGGCCCAGGCAAGGCTTTGGATACGCGGAAATGGTGCGTGATCGCCACCAATGCGCTGGGCGGCTGTGCTGGTTCCACTGGGCCCGCCAGCGCGCATCCCGACGACGGCCGTGCCTGGGGTTCGCGCTTCCCCGCGCTATCGATTCGAGATTTGGTGAGAGCGGAAAGGCAATTCCTAGAAGTCCTCGGAATCACCCAGGTCCATGCCATCATCGGTGGCTCCATGGGCGGGGCGCGCACACTGGAGTGGACGCTGCTGTACCCGGAATCCATAACCGCGGCCTGCGTCATTGCGGTATCAGCGCGGGCTTCGGGCTGGCAGATTGGCATTCAATCCGCACAGATTTCTGCCATTGAGCGCGACCCGTTCTGGCACGGCGGGGATTACTACGCAAGCGGCAAAACGCCTCGCGAAGGGCTCGCCGCCGCGCGCCGGATTGCCCACCTCACCTACCGCGGCGAACAGGAAATCGACGAGCGCTTCGGCGTCCAGGCACAACGCGGCGAGGATCCGCTCGGGCCTTACCGCGCGGGGAACCAGCGTTTCGCGGTCAACTCCTACTTGGACTATCAGGGAGAAAAACTCGCCCGCCGCTTCGACGCCGGCTCCTATGTAACGCTGACGGAGGCGCTCAACCGCCACGACGTCGGCCGCGACCGCGGCGGCCTCAACAAAGCGCTAGCAACATCGACTGTTCCCACGATGGTAGTCGGCGTGGACACGGACATCCTCTACCCGTATCACCAGCAGGAACATATCTCGCGCAACATTGGCAACCTGCTGGCCATGGCGAAAATCGTCTCCCCCGTCGGCCACGATGCTTTCTTGGCCGAAGCCCGCCAGATGGACCGAATCTTGCGTAACTTCCTTACGCTCTCGGCACCTGACGGACTGGAGTTGGAAACGGCGTTTAGCGGCAGCGAGTACTACATCTAAGACCCCAACGCATCGACTGAAACCGACAAAAACACCATCACGGCACCAATAACGCCGCTAAAGCACGCATCAAAACGGCGCGATCGGACCGCGAGGATGCCGACGATTTTCGAGTCACAGCTAAGCCGCACCAACGAAAGCCAAAGCAGGCCTGCACCAAGGACTACCGTGGCGCGGCGCCAGTGCTCGGAAATCGCGAAAACCGCAGAAAGCGCAACGGCGGCACAAAATAGCCCCACGGCCGCCCACTGCACGGACGCGGGTAGGCGGGAGGGCCGCAGGTTGGCGTCGTGCGGGTTATCGAGGTTTAGCTCCGGGGCCATCTACTGCTGGCCCGCTAACTTTTCTGCGCGCTCCACGATGTTAGACACCAGGAATGCGCGGGTCAGCGGGCCGACACCGCCCGGGTTCGGCGAGACGAAGCCGGCCTTGTCCCAGACGTCTGGTGCGACGTCGCCAGCCAACTTGCCATCAACGCGGGAAACTCCGACGTCGAGAACCGCGGCGCCTTCCTTGATCATGTCTGCGTTGAGCATATGTGCCTTGCCGGCCGCTGCGATGATGACGTCGGCAGCGCGCGTCTCGGCAGCCAAGTCCTTGGTACCGGTGTGGCAGAGCGTAACGGTGGAATTTTCACTGCGGCGGGTAAGCATCAAGCCGATCGGACGGCCAACAGTCACACCACGGCCGATGACGACGACCTTCGCTCCATCCAGCTCCACGCCAAAGCGACGCAGCAGGTGAATGCAACCATTCGGGGTGCACGGCAGCGGGGCATCCTCGTTCAAAACCAGCTTGCCCAGGTTGACCGGGTGCAGGCCATCGGCGTCTTTTTCCGGATCAATCTTGGCCAGGATCTTGTTTTCATCCAGGTGCTTAGGCAGCGGCAGCTGCACGATGTAGCCGGTGCAGCCGTCGTCTTCGTTTAGCTCGTCGATGACCTTTTCCAGCTCCTCCTGGCTAATATCCGCCGGAAGGTCCTTGCGGATGGAGTTGATTCCCAGCTGTTCGCAGTCGCGGTGTTTCATCTTCACGTAGGAGTGCGAGCCCGGGTCATCGCCCACCAGCACGGTGGCCAGGCCAGGCTGGATGCCCTTTTCCTTGAGGGCCTCGACGCGGGTTTTCAGATCCGCAAAGATCTCGTCACGGTACAACTTGCCATCTAGTTTGGTTGCGCTCATGCGCTCCATCCTAGACTTATGCCCATGAGCCAGCTGCACATCGTCTTTGATAATCCCGTGATCCCCACCAATACCGGCAACGCAATCCGCACCGCCGCCGTCACTGGAGCGTCCCTGCATCTCATCGAACCGCTCGGATTCAACTTCGATGACAAGCACCTAAAGCGCGCCGGCCTGGACTACCACGACCTTGCTGACCTGCACATCCACAAGGACTTCGACGCCTGCATGGATGCACTGCCCGGCGCGCGCGTGTTTGCTTTTAGCACGCATACCGATAAGTGGTTCACGGACGTCGAGTTCCAAGAAGGCGATGTCCTACTCTTTGGCACCGAGCCCACCGGCTTGCCGCCAGAGCATCTTAATCACCCACGTATCACCGAGCAGGTGCGCATCCCGATGGTCCCGGCGCGCCGTTCGATGAACCTGTCTAACGCGGCGTCGACAGCCGTGTATGAGGCTTGGCGCCAGCTGGGGTTTAAGGGCGCTGTCTAGGACAATTGTCACAACGATTAGGTAAACCATCATTCGGTTAGGGTAACTTTATAACCGAATTTGAAAGGATGCCTAGTCATGTTGCCTTTGCACGTACGCTCAGGCGAGTCGACCTCCCACAACTCGGCCTACTCCCTGCCGGTCGGTTCTACTGTTACCCTGCGCCCCGAATGCCTGGATTGCGTGCATAATCCGGCCATGGCCCGCCGCTTGGGCGAGCTGGGCATCCGCCCGGGAGCATGCCTAACCGTCGGCGCGCATGTGGCAGGTGGCGCGCGCATCGTCGCGGTTGGCTCCTGCCGCTACGCCATTGACCGCCAGACGCTGCAATCAATCGGGGTTTAGTGATGAGTGCTGTAACGCCCAGCTGCCATGGAAATCCGGGCGGGGCGCTGGCTCCCGCGGGCGCTGCCATCATCGCCATGGTGGGTGCTCCGAACTCCGGCAAGTCTACGCTTTTTAATGCGCTAACCGGTTCGAAGGTGCAGACCGGCAACTGGCCGGGCACGACCGTGGAGGTCAGCCGCGGCGCATGGAATATTGCGCATTCGTGTTGCCCGGCCGAGGTTGCCGATCTCATTGACTTCCCCGGCAGCTATTCTTTGGATCCGCTCAGCCCGGATGAGGCGCTCACGCGCACCATGCTTTACGACGCCGCCCCTGCCGAGCGCCCCGATCACGTCATCGTCGTGGTCGACGCGACTGCGGTTGCGCGCGGGCTCAACTTGGCGTTTCAGCTCGCAGAGCTTCCCTACCGGCTCAGCATCGCGCTGACCAAGCTGGACGTGGCACAAGACCAGGGCTTACAGGTGGATGCCGATGCGCTCGCGAGGGCCACGGGAATCCCGGTGGTCTGTGTGGATGGCCGCCGGCGGGAAGGATTGGAGCGCCTGCGTGAGACGGTGCAGGTTTCCCTCACTAAGGAGCCACAGGTCCTGCGCGAAGACGCCAGCATCGACGCCCGCTTTGCGGATCTCGACGCCGCCACCAAAGCAGCGGTGCACACGCAGTCCCAGCCGGTCACGCGTTCGCAGCGCCTAGATGCGATAGCGCTGCACCCGGTAGCGGGCCCGTTGCTTTTCCTCGCGGTGATGTGGCTAGTCTTTCAGATAACCACCACGGTGGCCGCTCCTCTGCAAGACGGCTTGGAGGCGCTCGTCTCAGGGCCCATCTCTGACGCAGCACGCCACCTGCTGGAGGCAATCGGCCTTCAGCATCCGCTGGTAGAGGGCTTGCTTGTCGACGGCCTTATTGGCGGCGTCGGCATGGTCCTCACCTTTGCACCCCTGATGGCGCTGATGTTTTTGTGCCTGGCCGTGCTGGAGGATTCTGGCTATATGGCCCGCGCGGCAGTGGTTACGGACCGTTTCATGCGCGCCATCGGCCTGCCAGGCAAGGCATTTTTACCTATAGTTGTAGGCTTTGGCTGCAACGTTCCTGCCATTGCTGCGACCCGCGTGCTGGGTTCGCCGCGGCATCGCATCATGACCTCGCTGCTTATCCCGTTTACCTCCTGCTCTGCCCGGTTGGTGGTCTTCGTGATGCTGGCGGAGACCTTCTTCCCGGGTCATGCCGGCAGCGTCGTTTTTTGTATGTACGTCATCTCCATCGCTCTGCTTATTCTGGTGGGATTGGTGCTGCGCGGCACGTTGTGGCGGGCTGTGCCGCAGGACCCGCTGGTCATCGATCTTCCGACGTACCAACTTCCCACCTTCCGCCTCGCCATGTCGGTGATGTGGACGAGGCTGAAGGGATTTCTGCAGACTGCCGGCGGCATCATCGTCTCCACGGTGGTGGTCATCTGGCTGCTCATGGCGATTCCCGTAGGCGCTGATGGGGTTTCCCTGTCTGACTACAAGTCGCCAGCTCCTGAGGATTCAGCTTATGGCGCTATCTCGCGCAGCATCGCTCCGGCCTTTGCCCCGGCGGGCTTTGATTCTTGGTCGCTCGCGGGCCCGCTAGTGACGGGGTTTGTGGCCAAGGAAGCACTGATTTCCACGTGGTCGCAGACCTACGCAGTAGACGACGTCACCGACGCCGCACCCGAAGAACAGGCATCGAGCCCCTTAAGCGAGAAGGTGCGCGCCGACTTCGCCACAGCCTCCGACGGAAATACGAACGCTGCAGTGTGGGCGTATATGCTCTTCCTGCTCGCCTATACCCCGTGCGTGGCAACGCTGGCTGCCCAGAAACGGGAGATTGGCTGGCGCTGGACACTCTTCGGTTTCGCGGTGCAACTATTTACCGCTTGGGCCTTGGCCGTGGTCGCCTTCCAGCTCTTGAGGCTGCTATGACCTCGCCCATTGCTCAGGTAAAGGACGCGATTTCCTCCGGCACCACCACCCGCGCCGGAATCGCGCACGTAACGGGCCTTAAAATCGGCACGGTCAATCTTGTGATTTCACACCTGCTCTCCACCGGGGAGCTAAACGCCGAAACGCTCAACTCCTGCCCCACCAGCGGATGCGGTTCCTGTACTGCTGCAGCCCACTGCGGCACAGCCTCCGCCAACCCCGGACGAAAGCGCGGTCCAGTCTTGCTTAGTCTGCGCCGGCCTCGCCCGGCGCCGGCATCGTAGCCTCGTGCTCCATCGAAGGCAGTTGGCGTTGCCGCAGGCGGGTGAGAAGCTCGGCGGCGTCGGCAAGCGCAAGCTGCTTTCCCGCCATTCCAACGGGACCCTTAACCAGATCGAAGCGGATGTTTTGCACGCCCAGCAGCTGATTGAGCGGGCCGGCTTGGACCGTCAGTTCCTGGATATGCGGAGTGCCCACGACCATCACCCGACGCGACAGTCTTCCTGAATGCACAACGGCGACGTCCTCGCCCACCAACGTGACCGCCTGCTGGCGCACATCCACCGGCGAGGCCAACCAGGCCTTACGCGGCGACACATAGGTGGGGTGGGTGTGCCCCTCTGGCTGGGCGTAATACTCGATCTGCGCGGCATCAAGATCGGAGACCAGCTCTAGTACGCGCAGCGCCTGCTCCCGCGTGCCCACCGGCAAGATGCGCGTGGAGCCCGACTGCTTGCCGCCGCCCACCGCGCCGTACCCGGCCACGGAAACCTGCACCTCGTACCAGCCAAACATGCGCCACAGCAGCGGCTGGGTAACCCGCACCGCATGAATGCGCGAACGCCGGATCGTCTGGCGGCGGCGGTCAGCCAAGCCGTAGGAGATGTTGAGTACCTCATCGTGGCCGTCGTAGCGGGATTGGAAGCGCCACGAGGTATCGATGAGATTCCAAATATTGGGCACAAAGCCCACCACGATGGGCACCGTGGCGGCGCGGAAATCCGGCAAAGCGAGGAAAATCGCCATGACTACAACCGCAATCAGCGTGGGCAAACGCAGCGCCTCCGCCGCCAGCGTGCGACCAACGGGGATTTCTGGAATCAGCTGCCAGCCCTGCTCTTCCGCCGGAGCTACCTGCCCGACCGCCTCGGAACCGGCATCCTCCGACACCGCCGAACGGCTATGCACGTGGGTCAGAAGCTCCTCGCGCAACGCCATGGCCTCTTGCCTGCGCAGAAAGGAAATCTCAATGACAGAGGCCGTGCCGCCGGCTGTTTCCACGCGCACTGCAGCCAGACCAAATAACCGCGCGATGACGGACTCCACCACGTCGACAGCCTGAATGCGGTCATAGCGTGCGGAGCGAAAAGACGTGGAAATCACGCCGTGGCGCAGCGCCACCTCATCGGGGCCGAGCTTATAGCCCAGCTTGCGCCACCAGATGGCGGAGACATACCAAATGCCCAGGCAGACCACGACGAAGCCGCCGAGCCCCGCGAGCGTTCCAAGGCCAATGTCACTCCAGTGCCCGCCGCGCAGGTAGGCCGCGATGTCGGAGAGCATCTCCAAGTTGAAGTTGAGCACGCAAATGGCCAGAAACGCGAAGATAACCGACCAAAAGCGCAGCAGCGGCGTCAGCCGGTGCACACGGCGATAGCCTTCCCTATCAACTGGGGCGCGGTCCTTGCCCAGCCGGTGCCGTCCGTTCACAGTCCGCTCATCCTCTCGCGCGCCTTCACGGCGAGGCGCTCGCGCAATGCATCGGCGTCAGCGGCTAAAAGGCCTGCAATTTTCGCATCTGAGCTTGTCGACGCCGTGTGAATCTTCACCCTTTTCAGCCCCAAGGACCGCTCGATGGGGCCGGCGGAGACGTCCACGAACTGGATGCGGCCGAACGGAACAATGGTCAGGCGGTACCACAGCTTGCCGCGGGTAATCACCAGCTCATCGTCAGTCTCCTTCCACCCCATATTCGCCACCTGCGCGGGGATAAGCCAGAGCAAGTAAACGAACCACACTCCCCAGGCTCCGGCGAACCAGTACCAAAATGAGCTGGCGAAGTATCCCGCAACCGCGAAAGCGATAGCAAAGCCTGCCGACCAGCTCAGGTGGTGAATATAGCGAGCTGTGGTCAGCTTCCGGGAGACCGGATGCATGTCTGGAGGAAGGGCGGAGCGCATGCCGCCTATGCTAACAAAGCCTCAGATTTCTTTACAAAGTGTTGGGTTTATGCAACACTTTGGTTTATGTCCCCAAAGAAAAAGCCGTCTTCCCCAATTTTCAATAGGGTTCGGTTGCTCCGAGTCGAGAGGGACATGTCGCGCGCCCAGCTTGCCGACGCCGTCGGGGTCAACCCCCAAAGCATCGGCGCCCTTGAGCGTGGCGATCACTCTCCCAGCCTCGACCTCGCATTCAGCATCTGCGAAGTATTCGGCCTCCCTGTCGAAGCCGTCTTCTCCCGCACCGAATTCCAGCCGCTATCCACCGAGATCTATCGAAAGGACTAACTGCTCATGGCAACCACAGCTGCTAAAGCTCGCGTCACAAATCGCAACCGCCTCATACGCCTCGCCGACGTCGGGCTTGCAATCATCGTCTTATCCATCCCGCTGCAGTTCTGGGACGATTTCACGTCCTTCATGCTGGCCTGCTTGGGTAGCTGTGTAACCGGCTTCGGCGTGTCCAAGCTACGCAAGACTATCGACTCCGCCGACCTACCCACTATCGAACTCGACGAGTACATGCTGCAACTTCATATAGAGGCCCGCGAAGATGGACTTAAGCTCGCCTTGTTTTCTTCCATGTTCATGTTCGTGGCCTGCGGCGCTATTGCTCTTGGAACCCGCTTTCTTGATTCCATGGACGGAATCTTCGTGGCCAGCTTGTTCTTCAAGCTGATCATGCTGCAAATGCTGTGGGTTCCATTCACCGTGGCCAAGTCTCTGGCAGGCAAATTCAACCGCGACGAACTAATTTCTGGGGATTAATCATGCCTATCCGCACCAAGTACTTCTATTCCAGCTTCGTCGGACTGTTCATTGCACTCGCCGCTATAGCAGTCAATCCCTTCTCCAACGTCATTGCGATGTTCTTGTGGGTCGGCGGCCTTGCCTGGCTCGTTATCTGCCTGGGGCGCCTTCAAGTTCTAATCGGAAAAGACAATATGGACCCAGCCTTCGCAGACGAATATCAGCGCAGCCGCATCGATCGCGCGCGCAGCAACGTCTTCAAGTACGCGTATTTTGCCCTCGGCAGTTTAATGGTGCTGATGCTCTGTCTGCCGTTGCTCGACCTAGTTGGACAAGACGTTCCATGGCCGGAAATCGTGCGCTGCCTAGGCATGCTTGCCGGCGTATTGATGTTCGGGGCATCGCTGACTCTGCTCGGCACGATCGCCCTTGGCATGGACACCGATGATCGTGCCGAACTCGTAGCTTCCTAGACCCCTTTTTAAGTATCCTGCTCCCAGCCGTCGACAACTTCCTGGATGTCCGCGTGGCCTAGGTCGCGTGCTTCCTGCTTGGAGATGTACTCGCCGGATTCGTAGTCATAAGGGATAGGCTCGCTACTTAGAAAAGGCCAGGTAGAGCAGGAAGAAAAGCAGGCCCGCTGCCAGCGCGGGGTGAATGTTATGCGGCTTTACCTGAATACGGGGGGATTTCTCGCCCCGGCCTAACGGAAATCCCGCGAGCCGCGGGAGAGCCACTCACCCATGGCAAGCGGCTCCAGCTTGTCTGCCACCACATTGACCGCGCCCGTGGCATTTTGCACGATGCCACGAATAACCAGCGCTTTAGACGTCCTGGCCACGGTCTTGTTGAGCTGCCACAGCCCCGGTGAGACCATCACGTTCATCAAGCCGGTCTCATCCTCCAAGCCCAAAAAGATGACGCCGGCGGCAGTCTGCGGACGCTGCCTATGCGTCACGATGCCCGCAATCCGCACCCGTGTACCGTCTGGAACCTGCCGCAGCTGTGCGGCGGTGCAGACATGGGCGTCGTTAAGCGCGGCGCGCACGAGCTCCATCGGCTGTTTGTCGTGGGTAACGCCAGTACTGGCGACGTCGGAAGCCATCAGCTCGAAAGCGCTCATGCCAGGCAGGCTCGGCGCAGAAATAGCCGAAAGCCCTGCAAGCATGCCCGCCTTTTCCGTGGCCGCCACCCCCGCCTGCCACAGCGCCTGACGCCGGCTTAGCCCAAAGGTCTCCAGCGCACCGGCACTGGCCAAAGCCTCCACATGTTCCACGCTAAGCTCCGCCCGCCTAGACAGATCCGCGATGTCTTGAAACGGCGTCTGCGCGCATGCATCCTCGATACGCTGCGCGGCCTTCTCCCCCAACCCCTTGATGAGGTTAAGGCCCAGCCGGATCGCCACCTCGCCGCCGTCTTGGACCACCGCACGCGCCTGGCACCCCGAAGCGTTCACGTCCAGCGGAAGAACTTCCACGCCGTGCCGCCGCGCATCCTGAATGAGCGATTGCGGCGAATAAAAGCCCATCGGCTGCGCCCGCAGCAGACCCACGCAAAACTGCGCCGGATAGTGATACTTCATCCACGCCGAGAAGTAGACCAACGAGGCAAAAGACTGCGAGTGCGACTCTGGGAAGCCATAGGCTGCAAAGGCCACGATCTTGTTCCACAGTTTGTCCGCAACCTCGCCCTCGATGCCATTCGTCTGCGCGAGCCCATCATAAAAACGCTGCTTGAGCGCGGCCATCCGTGCAGGCGAGCGCTTCGAGCCCATCGCACGCCGCAGGTCATCGGCCTCCGCTCCGGAAAAGCCTGCGGCGTCGACGGCAATCTGCATCAGCTGCTCCTGAAACAGCGGAATGCCCAGCGTCTTGCCCAGAGACTTCTCCAGCACCGGGTGGTCATAGGTCACAGCCTCCTTACCGTCGCGGCGGCGCAGATAAGGATGCACCGAACCGCCCTGAATCGGGCCGGGACGGATGAGCGCAACCTCCACCACCAGGTCGAAAAACTTCTGCGGGCGCAAGCGCGGCAGCGTGGACAGCTGCGCGCGCGATTCCACCTGGAATACCCCCACCGCATCGGCGCGGCAGAGCATGTCATAGACCTCTTTTTCCGCTAGGTCGAGCTCCCACAGATTCACCTTGTACCCGGTGGTCTCCTCCACCAAGTCCTGCATGTGGTGCAGCGCCTCCAGCATGCCAAGGCCCAGCAGATCGAACTTCACCAATCCGGCCGCCGCGCAGTCATCCTTATCCCACTGCAGCACCGAACGCTTTTCCATCCGCGCCCATTCCATCGGCACCACGTCCGCAATAGGACGGTCACACAACACCATGCCGCCAGAGTGAATGCCCAGGTGGCGCGGTTGGCCGAGGAATTGCTCCGCCAGCTTAACGACGCCCTCCGGCGGCTCCGAAAGCCCCTTCGACCAGGAATCGGCGCTGCCTTGGGGAAAGCCCAAGGCACGCGCTGCATCGCGAACAGCGCCCTTGCGGCGATACGTAATAACGTTGGCCACCTGCGCTGCGCGCTCGCGGCCATGCTTGTCATAGACGTATTGAATGACCTCCTCGCGGCGGCCGGATTCGATGTCGATATCGATGTCCGGTGGGCCATCGCGGTCTGGCGAAAGGAAGCGCTCAAAAAGCAGCCCCGCGGAAATCGGCTCGGCGTTAGTGATGCCTAAGGCAAAACACACCGCGGAGTTCGCCGCCGAGCCGCGACCCTGGCAGAGGATGTTGGAGCGACGGCAAAAATCCACGAGGTCACACACGATGAGGAAATACCCTGGAAAGGTCAGCTGCTCGATAACGCCTAGCTCGTACTCGATCTGCTTCCACGCCCGCGAGCGAATCGCAGCCGGGCGCGAGGCATAGCGCTCTTCTGCTCGCTGCCAGGTCAGGTGCGTCAGCCAAGACATCTCGGTATGGCCTTCAGGCACCTCGAAGTCAGGCAGGTTCGGCGCGAGCGCATCCCAGGTGAAACTGCACTCCTTTAATACTTTGACAGTCTCAGGGATGAGCTCCGGCCGCTCCGGAAAGAGCTGCGCCATCTGCTCGCCTGAGCGCAGCCAGCCGGCACCCATCGGGGGCACATCGGGTTCTGCCTGGTCCAGAGATTTTCTTTGGCTAAGCGCACGCTTTGCCGCGGCTAGGCGCGCTTCCTGCCGTGTGGCGGCAGCGGGTAAGGCAGTGGCGATGGCGCGCAGATTATTGCATTTATCCAGTTCAGCGTGGCGATCTGCGTCCTCAGGAGACATCGTGCAGGAATATTCAAGTACTATGCTGTCTATTTTTATTCTTTCGAGCACATGATCGATTTTGTCCAACCATTGCCAGTCCAGAAGGAACAGGCAATAATCTTGCAAACGCTCCGCAATTACTTCCAACGGCGGGTAAGCCACCTCGCCCTTCACACCTGCATCCATGCGCGCTTGGGCAATCAATCGCGATAGCCGGCGGTACCCCTCGGGGGTGCGGGCGAGGACGACAAGAGGGCCGTCGACAAGCGAAAGCTCCGCCCCAAACACCGCCGGCAGCCCCGCCTTAGCGGCGGCTTCGGCAAATTTCATCAGGCCATAAAAACCGTCCTTATCCACCAGCGCAAGCCCCTCTAGCCCCAGCTGCATCGCGCGCGCCACCAGCTCCTCCGGCTCCGAGGCGCCGCCCAAAAAACTATAGGAAGAAACCGCATGCAGCTCCGCGAAAGGCACGGCCGAGACCCCGCGCTCGAGACCCTCGCCCCGCTCCCCCAAGTGCTCCACCGAAACGGGCGTTGCGGCAGGACGGCCGGAAAGAATCCGCTCCACCCGCGACCAAGACAGCGCCGCCCCACCATTGAACCTCATGGGGAAAAGATATGATCGAAACTATGTTCTAGTCAATTTTTCAGTCTCACCCAAAGCGATATAGACAAAGCGGTTCAATCATTGCTAGGTTTCTTGCAACAAACGTTATTTCACTCGAAGGGACACCTCATATCATGCGTATTCGCCGCGTTCTCGCTGCTTCCTCCGCAGCCGTCATCGCAGCCACCAGCCTGGCTGCTTGCTCCTCTGGCGATTCCGACGGCAAGATCGTCGTCGGCACTACCGACGCCGCTAAGAAGGCATGGTCCGCCTTCGAGGACGAAGCTGAGGCACAGGGCCTTGATATCGAGGTGCAGAACTTCTCGGACTACAACACCCCGAACCAGGCTCTTGACCAGGGCGAACTGGATACCAATAACTTCCAGCACCTGAAGTTCTTGGCGGAGTTCAACAAGGGCAACGGCACCGACCTCGTTCCGATCGTCGCCACCGAAATCGTGCCGTTGGCATTGTTCTGGCAGGGTCACGACTCCCTCGACGGCATCGAGGGCCAGGAAGTCGCCATCCCGAATGACACCACCAACCAGGGACGCGCCATCAACGTCCTCGTACAGGCCAAGCTGGTTACGTTGAAGAAGGAAGGCCTCATCACCCCAGGTCTGCCGGATATTGACGAGGCAAAGTCCAAGGTCAAGGTCGTGCCTGTCGACGCCGCGCAAACCCCCGCCGCCTACGGCGAAGGCAAGCCAGCCATCATCAACAACTCCTTCCTCGACCGCGCCGGCATCGACCCCACCACCGCCGTGTTCCAGGATGACCCGAACTCCAAGGAGGCAGAGCCTTATATCAACGCCTTCGTCGTTCGCGCAGAAGACGCCAACAACGAGGAGATTAAGAAGGTCGCCGAAATTTGGCACTCCCAGGCCGTCCAGGACGCCGTCGCAGAGGATTCCAAGGGCACTTCCGTTCCGGTTCAAAAGTCTCCGGAGGAGCTGAAGAAGATCCTCGACCGCGTGACAGAGCAGAGCTAGCGCCGTGCAGCTGAAAAAGATTGCTGCGCTGGCTGCGGCAAGCATTGTTGCAGCCACGGGCCTTGCGGGTTGTTCTTCCAAGTCCTCCGAGTTTGCTGCCGGCACCGCAGAGGATCCAATCATCATCGGCACCACCGATGCCGAGCTTCCGGAGTGGGACGTATTGAAAGATCTCGCCGCCAAGGAAGGCATCGAGATCGAGATGAAAAGCTTCACCGACTATGCCACCCCGAACCAGTCCCTGGCGGAAGGCAGCACGGACACCAACAAGTTTCAGCACCTGAAGTTCCTGGCGGAATACAACGCGGGCAACGGCACCAACCTCGTTCCGGTGGCCTCCACGCAGGTCTACCCGATGCCGCTGTTTTGGAAGGGCCACAAGGATATAAAGGGCATCGAGGGCCAGGAAGTCGCCATCCCGAATGACGCCACCAACCAGGGCCGCGCCATCAACCTGCTGGCCGCCAACGATCTGGTGACTTTGAAGGAAAAAGGCAAGCTAACCCCGGATCCGGCCGACATCGACGAGGCCAAGTCAAAAGTCAAGGTAACCCCGGTCGATGCTTCCCAGACTCCGTCGGCATACGGCGAAGGCGCCCCTGCCATCATCACCAATTCCTTCTTCAAGCGCGCGGGCATCAACCCTGCTGAGGCAGTGCTTTACGACGACCCCGAAGCTCCCAGCGCCGATCCCACCGTCATGTTCGACCCATACATCAACGTCTGGGCAGTACAAGAAAAAGATAAGGACAACGATAAGGTCAAGCGCTTAGCGCAGCTGTACCTTTCACCAGAGGTCAAAAAGGCAGTGCAGGAGACCACGGGCGGCACCACCATCTTCGTGGATCGTCCGCAAGATGAACTCCAGGAAATCCTGGATCGCTTGGAGACTTCCTCCGCCGAGTAAGGTCTTAGAAGGTTTTAGCCAGTCACAACAATATGAAGGAAACGCCTCACGTGACAGATAATCCCGGTGCCAAGCACGGCACCCGCATTGAGTTCCGCAACATCACCAAGGTCTTTAAAAATAACAAGACCGAAACCAAGGCGCTTGACGACGTCTCGCTGACCGTCGAGCCCGGTGAAATCGTCGGCATCATCGGCTTTTCCGGCGCGGGGAAGTCCACGCTGGTGCGCATGATCAACGGCTTGGATAAGCCCACCTCGGGCCGGCTCCTACTGGATGGCACCGACATCGTCGGCATGCCGGAGTCCAAGCTGCGTGGTATCCGCCGCAACATCGGCATGATTTTCCAGCAGTTTAATTTGATGACCTCGCGCACCGCGGCAGGCAACATCGAATACCCGCTGCGCCTAGCCGGTATGCCGAAGGAAGAACGCAAGAAGCGCGTGGAGGAGCTCCTGCAGTTCGTGGGCCTTGGCGATAAGGGCTCGAATTACCCGGAGCAGCTCTCCGGCGGTCAGAAGCAGCGCGTGGGCATCGCTCGCGCGCTGGCGACCAACCCTTCGCTGTTGCTGGCTGACGAAGCCACCTCCGCACTCGATCCCACCACCACGCACGAGGTGCTGGATCTGCTGCGCAAGGTCAACCGCGACCTTGGCATCACCATCGTCGTGATTACCCACGAGATGGACGTGGTTCGTTCCATCGCGGATAAGGTCGCCGTCATGGAAGCCGGCCGAGTCATCGAGGCCGGCAGCGTCTACGAGGTCTTTTCCAACCCGCGCACGGAGGTCGCTTCCAAGTTCGTTGCCACTTCCCTGCGCAACACCCCAGACCTGGTAGAAGCAGACGACCTCCTCGCCCACGAGGGCCGCCTTTTCACCATCAACCTGACCGAGAACTCCGGCTTTTTCACCGCATCGGCACGCTTGGCGGAAAAGGGCGTGTCTATCGCAGTGGTCCACGGCGGTATCACGACTCTGCAGAAGCATTCCTTCGGCAAGCTCACCGTGCGCTTGAACGGTAATGCCGCCGCCATCGAGGAGTTCTACCGCACCCTGCAACGCACCACCGAGATTGAGGAGATTTCCCGATGAACGTGACCTACCAAGCTGCCGCTGATTGGGATCGCTTGGGCGATACCCTCATCGAGGCCATCCAAGACACCCTCATCATGGTCGCGACGACCCTGGTGGTCGCAGGCCTGCTCGGCCTCGTTTTAGGCGTCTTGCTCTACACCACCCGTCCAGGTGGAATCCTGCAGAACAAGGTTGTCTACTTCATCATCAATATCCTGGTGAACTTCATCCGCCCCATCCCGTTCATCATCCTGCTGGCCTTCGCACAGCCGCTAACCGTGGCGGTCCTCGGCGGATCTATCGGCCGCGAACCTGCGACCTTCGTCATGGTCATCGCAGCCACTTTCGCCGTGGCCCGCATCGTGGAGCAGAACCTGGTCGCCATCGACCCCGGCGTCATTGAAGCAGCCCGCGCGATGGGCGCTTCCCCTTGGAAGATCATCACCTCGGTCATCGTGCCGGAGGCCCTTGGCCCGCTGGTTCTGGGCTATACCTTCCTGTTCATCGGCATCGTAGATATGTCCGCGATGGCCGGCTACGTCGGTGGCGGCGGCTTGGGCGACTTTGCCATCGTCTACGGCTACCGCGCCTTCGAGTGGGAGGTCACCGTGGTGGCCACCCTGATTATCATCGTGCTGGTGCAAGCCGCACAGTTCTTCGGCAACTGGCTCTCGGCCAAAATTATGCGCCGTTAACATCCCCCGCGTGCACACCCACTGCGTGCCACGCCTTTGAGGTCTTCGGGCAGTCTCCACACGAGGAGATGACCCCGGAGACCTCTTTTTGTTCCAGCTCTACCCGCCAGGTGCGGCCGTCGTCGTGGTGCACGGTATCTTCAAGCGCGTGCAACTGCCCATAGCGCAAGGCCTCCCCCGCCTCGAGCAGCTCCCGCGCGACTGCCAGTTCCGCCACCTGCCCGCGCGGATCATAGAGCCCGCTGCCGCGATTGCCCGGGTAGAAATACTCCCCGCGACGCGCCGCCAGCAGCATCTCACGTGCCGCCTCAACGTTAAGCCTGCCAAAGGAATAACCCCACGGCATCAAAAGAATCGACGGAGCGAAACGATGCCCCTTCGTGTGCGAGGTCTCCCATACCTCCTCCGGGAAACTTGCAGCCAGCTCCGCCGCAAGAGGGCGCCCCTTGACCGCACAGCACACGTCCCGACGCCCGTGGGTACAAATCAGCACAAGCGGGCGGGAAAGAACGCCGTCTTCCGGCACCGCAAAATCCAACCCCAAGATGCCTTCCGGGCCGTCTAGGAGATGCTCCATATAAACTCCGCGCTCGGCCCAGACCACGTAGCAGCGATGCTTGCCGTTAATGCTGCGGCCTTCCTTGCCGGGCTTGCGGATAAGCTGCAGCCCTGCCACGCCTTTGAGCTTGGATTTAAGTTCAGCAGTGAGTTCCGGGCCGAAGGTCCCGCCGTCTAAGACATCGCGCGACCAGCCGTTTGGCCACTCGAAGAGCACAAATACGCTTTCTTTCTTGGCAGTGCCCGGAAGCGGCTCAACCTGTACGTCGGAGCAAAAAGTCATGTGCCACAGCTTACCTGCCATCAAAATGAAAATGATGACAACAATGTGGTTAAGAATCCTGCCTTGGCTATACAGAGTCGGTGGCTAGGCAATAGTCTGTTTTCATGCCGAAATTGTCCTCCCTCGTGCCTGCTCTCGCTGTCCTTACTCTCGGATCTGTAGCTTTGGTAAGTTGCGCTAGCGACACAGAGGATAAATCCAGTCTCGCGTTCACAGAGGCGGTATCTACTACGTCCTCTGTCGAAGGCGCCCCCACGACCTCTGCTCCAGCCGGTGTAACCCCGCTTGGCGTCACCAATCTCAGCCGCAAGACAGAACGCCCCGCGGTGCCTTCCCAGCTGGTTGTCACCGATGTTCGCGTTGGCAATCACGATGGCTTCGAACGCGTCGTCTTCGAATTCACTGGGGAAGGCAGCCCCGGCTGGTTCATCGACTACACAGACAAGCCTCTGCAGCAGGGTTCCGGCAACGCCATCGACTATGAAGGCGCCACGGCTCTCAACGTCAACATCGACGGCACCGTTTATCCCTTCGAAAAAGACATGGCCGATCCCAATCTCGGCTCCACCCCCGGCGCAGGCGGTTTTATCACCGAGGTCAAAAGCTCCGGTACATTCGAAGGCCGCTCCCAGTTCGTGGTTGGCCTAAAGGAACGCCCCCCATATTCCGTGCAGGTCCTGGAAGACCCCACCCGCCTGGTCATCGATTTCCTCGCTGCCACCTAGCAATAGGACGCCTCCACGCTCCACCGCCCGGCCGCCCAGACCAGCAGCCAGGCCCGCTGATTCTGCGTGCCTTGGCCTACCACTTGCAAGCGTGCGAGCCTTTGAGCTTCCTCTCCCCCCCACGCAGTATCCACCGGCCATGGCCCAGCCCAGCCGATGACCTGATAGCGCTTGTTACCCCAGCTCAACGCCACTGGCGCCGCGCTCAATAGCGCTTCGGCGGTGACGTAGACGTCGCGGGAGGAATCGTCGAGAAGCCGGATGCGCGAGGCAGGGTGCGCCAAACTTGCCGGCAGCGGCGAGGGAATTCGGCCTGGCCAGCTGCCCTGCGGAGCGGGGTCGCGCTGCTCGCCGTAGGGGACGTACTCGATGCGCTCTGCCACCCCACGCCCGCCGGCCTCCCGCGGCTGCAGTACTCGATCCACGCCCAGCTGCGATTGCACGCGCGCGATGACCCGCTTGGCTTTGTCATTGCTCTTCGTCTGCCCCCACAGGCCCTCGCCCTCCGGCGCCGCGGTTTCTACCGGTTCCAACGCCAGCCTGACGACGCCGCCTTCCGCGCCCGCCCGCGCCGAGCTCAGCCAGCCATCCAGCTGCCAGCGGACGCGATCGGCCGTTGCGCTTTCATCCAGGGCCTCCTGGGTACGCCACACGCGCTCCAGCACCGCGCCGCCTAGAAACTCCGCGACGACCCGCAAACGCACGCACGTCTGCCCTGCCTCCGCGAGCACGCTGTGCAGCTGCGCCGCCAACTGGCGCGCTGCAAAGGCCGCGGCGTCCACTCGCTCTAAGGGTTCTTCATAGCTGACCTCCACCACCAAATCCGGCCGCGCAAGCTCCGGCGCCACCCGCCTATCCGGGACGGCATTAGCTATGTCATGACAACGCCTGCCTGCCTGCCCAAAGCGCGTCATTACTTGCCTAGCCGGCAACGCCGCCAGCTCACCAAGGTTGCTAATCCCCAGCTGCCGCAGCTGTTCTACTACTTCTTTCGCACAGCCCAAAGACACCTCTGCGGCCAGCACGCTTAAGGGCTGGCCCGCCAAAAACTCCCGCGAAGCGCCCTCCGGCACCACCGCGCCCAGGCCATTGTGGCGGGCAGCGATGAGCGCCGTGGCGATTTCGTCTGCTCCCCCGACGGTGGCGTCGAGGCCGGCGCGGGAGGCGGCGTCGACAAGCATGTGCACCGCCGTGTCCTCACCGCCGTGGAAACGCCCCGCCGCAGCAGCATCCACGATGACCAGGCCCGGACGCAGCACCTCGATGGAGGAAGCCACCGCATCCAAGCCGGTGGCAATCTCGGCGAAGGCAGCGCCATCACGATCCGCGTTAAGCTCCTCGACGCGCAGCTCTGGCAGCACCGCCTGCGCCTGGCGCAAGCGCATCCCGCGGCGCACGCCGGCTCGGCGCGCGAGGCCATCGCATACAACGACCTTGTGCTGCGCCACGATAGCTGTAGCCCGCTCCCGCGTTGTGCCTCCCCGCGCTGCACCTACCCGCACCGCCTCCTGCATCCGCAGCGCCTGGACCGGCCAATCTGGAAACCACAGCGCCGCGACCCTCATACCGCCTCCAGCCGACGCCGCTGTCCGCACGTCACCGTGCCGCGCCGCGCTCGCACGCCCTTGGACTCCACGTTTACTGCAATATCCACGCCGTTAATGCGCCCACTTCCGCGCCCCAGCCCGCGGAAGCTGGTGACTTCCGCTTCGATTTCCGTGGTGGTTCCCGGCAGGCGCACGCCCACCGTCACCACGGCCGCCTGCCCGCCGCGGATCTTCGCCAGAACGGGCCGCGCTTTCGACGGCGTGACTTCCCCAACCCCGCGGTGAATAACGACATCGAGGCCTTCCGCCAACACTCCCGTCACCGCCCACGGCTCAGCGCCGGGATCCGGGACGACAATCACGCGGCGCAAATCCCCGGACTCGGCCACTTGTGCGAGAGACAGTTCCGGCCAGCCAACGACGCCGACGTGTCCGCCCTGTGCGCTAATATGACAAACAAGCTCGACGATAAGCGCAGGACACTCCCCGCAATACACCGCACTGCGCCGCGCGAGACCCCCACCAGGAAGCAGCCTGGCCAGGGAAGAAGGCACCTCCACCACTTCCTCATCTGGCTGCACTGCCGGGGCGGTTCGAGGCGCTTCCAGCTTGTGCATCTGCGCCCGCAAAGCGGCAATCTGGTCCGCGCGACTCTGCCCCGCGGCCACCTCCGCCATGCGAACACTTGTTTGATTCATGCCTCCATTATGGCCCTTCCCCCACGCTCTTGCAATTGCAGTGATAGCGTTAACCGGCATGACTGCCCATGCCAGCGATATCCGCCACCTCGAGACCCCAATCCCCACCCCACACTGGGTACGATTGGGCGCTTCCCTCCTCATCGGCGCCGCCGTGGCTGTGTTGGTCAGCGATGTCCACTTCGGCATCGCCATCGGGGTTGGCCTGCTTTTTCTCATTGCGGCCTTCACCCTCGTTTTTCTGCACCCCTACCGCACGCAACTGCGGGCCTACGCGGACAAAAAGAACGTGACGATGCTGCCGAATATCAGCCAGCTCATCCCCCTGACGCTGCTATGGCTCACCGTCATGCTCGCCCCTCTTTTCGCACTTCCCGTCTGGGGCGTGGCCGTGACCTGGCTGCTGATTTCCGGCGCCGCCTTTTTCGTATTCCCCCACGTCGACGGCACCCGCAAACTAGCTTATGCCTAGCCAGCTTCGTTAAAGCTATCGAGCTCCGTCGGGTCCGGCCAGTATTTCCTGGTTAGGCTATGCTCAACCGGCACCTTCTTTGGCCCGTCGGGGGTAAAGCGCATGCCGACGTGGCCGTCGAAAAGCGTGATGCCATCGCCGCGGGTATCAAAAAGCATCGTGCCAACCGCCGTAACCTGCTCATCCTGGAGCGCTTCGTCCGCGTGGAAGAAACTATCGTCGACATCCTTCGGGAAAACACCGAAAGGCATGGTCAGCTGGATGCTGGCCGCCCGCTCGGCTTTATCCGACGGCGAGGTCAAGTCAAAGTCCGCCTCAGAAGGAAAAGGCGTTCCCTCCTCTGCCGCGCAAACCAGAGAAAAGTTCTCCCAGCGGCATACATAATCTGACTCGCGGGCAGGAATGCGGAAAGGCCTTTGATCTCGCACCAACTCATCGCGGTTTTCATCCCACGGCTTCACATTCACGTTGCCCAGCCCCACCGGGCGCCCGCCATCGCTGCCTGGCAATGCGCGCTCGAAATCCAGGTAGGCATCGTCGTAGCCGTCATAATCAGATTGCAGCTTCTCCAGGCCATCGCCCACGACCAGTTTGTCACCATCTAGGGAGTAAGAGACCTTCTGGCCCTCCGCGTAGGTCACCGTGGCCTCGGTGCCCTCGATGTCGACGTCCTCGACGCGCGGGGCAATCTTAATAACGGAGTCTTTAGCCAAATCCTCACCCGCGAAGAAGAGCACCGCCTCGCCTTGATCCTGGGAAGGCTCGGACTTGCCCTCGCTGTTGTAGCGGCCGACACGGTCGTCGATAGACACGACTGCGTAACTCATCGGCGCGCACGGGTCGAACTGGTTATCCACCAGCCCCAGATCATCTCCCATTCCGAGGGAATGCCCGCGCGGGCTATCCAGCCCCACCTTGCGCTGCATCAGGTAATAGCCAGCATAGGTATCGCCTAGGTCAAAGAAAGGATCCGCGCATCCTTCAGCACCTTCCACGGTGTCCTTATCGGCCTCGCCGCTCCACAAATCAACCATGTTGAACTCCGGTTCCTTGGAGTCAGACGCAGCGTTTGGATCAAAGAGCGGCTCATCTTTTGAACCCGCAGCAGAGCACGCAACAAGGCTAAGGGATAGGGTCACGCAAGCAATAGGGAGAGATAGACGCATGCAAAAACTTAATCCAGATCATGGCTAGCCGCCCAGCGAGTCAACTGATGACGATTCGACTGCTGCGTCTTGCGCAAGATATTCGACGCGTGCGTCTCCACCGTCTTCACCGAGATAAAGAGACGCTCGCCGATTTCGCGATACGTGTAACCGCGCGCGAGCAGCTGCAGCACCTCGAGCTCGCGCCGTGTTAGCGCGTCGACCGCCGGGTCCACGGATTCGTCCGGCGCACCGGGCTTCGACTCGGCAGGCGCACCCGATGCGAACGCATCGAGCACGAAACCCGCCAACCGCGGCGAGAAATACGCGTCGCCCTCATGCACGCGGCGCACGGCCGCGGCCAGCTCCGGGCCTGAAATATTCTTCGTCACGTAGCCCCGAGCGCCGGCACGGATGAGCGCGATGACGTCTTCCGCCGCGTCCGAGACACTCAGCGCCAGGTACACCGGGCCCGGGGCGCCACGCAGCACGGCCAACCCGCCGCCGTCCGGCATATGCACGTCAAGCAGCACCACGTCCGGGTGCGCCGACTCAATCCCCGCGACCGCCTCGGCGACCGTGCCCACGTCGCCCACGACCTCGATATCCCCTGCGTCGGCCAACTCCGCACGCACGCCGGCGCGGAAGACAGAATGATCATCGACGAGGAAAACGGAAACCATGGCTACAAAGCTACCGTGAGCTCCACCTCGGTGCCCTCTCCCGGACGCGAGTTCACCCGCGCGGTGCCCCCGGCGCGTTCCATGCGCCCGCGGATAGAGTCCCGGATTCCGTGCCGGTCCCCGGTCACCGCGTTCGGGTCAAAGCCCGCGCCACGGTCGCGCACAAAAATGGACAGCTCGCCGGCTAAGTTTTCCGCATACACGTCCACCGTATCGACGCCCGCGTGCTTACTGGCGTTGACCATCGCTTCCCGCGCCGCCTGCACCGCTAGCTTCGTGGGCTCGGTAAGCTCGATATCTTCGCCCACCGTCACCGGCGCAATCCGCACCGGGAACAGGTCTTCGACCTCGCCACACGCCGCGGCCAGCGCGCCAAAGACCGTCGCCGGCGCCGCCGAGGGGGCGTCAAATAGCCAGGCACGCAGCTCGCGTTCCTGCGATCGCGCGAGCCGCGCGACCTCCGCCGGATCCTCCGCGCGTTTTTGAATGAGCGCCAAGGTCTGCAGCACCGAGTCATGTAGGCGCGCCGCCATGATCGCCTGGGCTTCCGATGCCGCCTTCTCCGCGCCCTCATCCGCCACCTGGCGCCACAGCTTGAGCACGAGCGGCACCACGAGGGCGCCGAGGCCGACAACGGTCAGCGCGACCGCCGCCAACGCCGGAATAAAGTCCGCGCCGCCGTCCCACCGCGCGATGGTAATGACCACGCCGGACAAGACGAGCACACTACCCGCAGCAATACTCAGCTTGCTCGATACGTTCTCGAGCCCGCGGTCATAGGCTTGCCACGTCACGAGCGCGCCCGCGCCGACGATGACCAGCGGCAGCAGCATGTTGGCTCCGCTGGCCAGCGCGCTGACGACCGCCGCCACGGCAATGAAGACAAGCAACCAGTTAGCCCGGAAGTCGAAGCGGGAGGCGGGCGCGGGGGCATCGGCAGGCTTGGTCGCAACCCATACCCCGGCGTAGAGGAACGCGCCGAGGCCGCCCAAGGCGCACAACGCGGTCAAGGCCAGACGCACGAACAACACGTCAACGCCCAGGTGCGCCGCGACCCCCGCGCCCACGCCCGCCACGACGCGGCCGTCCTGGGGACGTGCCAAAGTCGGGAACGCGGGCTGAGTCGCGCGCGAAGCATAGGGAGAACTCATGCGCTTAATCTTCGCACGGCTGCACCCCGCGCGGATCGGGGTAAACCCTGAAGTTCAAAAATCAGGGCGTTCCCCGATGGTGGCGTACCTCGCGGTGCGTCACGATATAGGTATGAACACCGCGACTCTCAACCAGATGTGGGACACGCGCCCGCCCCGCATCCCGAGAAACCAGGGCGGCAATGCCATGATTGCCGGTGTCTGCGAAGGCATCGGCGTGCGTTACCAAATCGACCCGGTCCTCGTCCGCGTGGCTTTCGTTGTTACCGCGCTCGTCCTCGGCGGCGGCATCGCGCTCTACGCCCTGGCATGGATGTGCATGCCGCTCTACGGCAAGGCCACCGCACCCGTCCAGGACCTCTTTGGCAAGGCCGACGGCCCAAAGTCCGAATCCAGCCTCGCCATCGGGCTCATCATTCTCTTCGCCGCCACGGCCGGCTTCGGCCCGCTGTTCGGCGAGAAGCAAACCCTCTCCACCGTCGTCATCTTCATCCTCGCCGCCGTAGCCTGGTACGGACTGCACCAACGCCAACCCATCCCGCCCGCCGGCGTCCTCGCGTCGCCGATCCCCGATACCACCCCGGGCCCCGATATGTCCGCCTTCACCCCCGTCGAAGGCTACCCGTTTCCGCCGGGGCGCACGACCCCACCGTCCTGGGATCCCCTGGGCACGGTGCCCGAGGCCTGGCATCTGCCCGACCCAGCGCCCTACAAGCAGCCTGAGCCAAAGAAGAAGCACCGCGAAGGCGTCATTGCGGCCATCGCGATTTCCGCCGCCGTCATCGCCGGCCTCGGCTTCGTGCTCACCATGACCATGACCAGCGAGGACGAGACCTCCAGCGACGTACGGTTTACCCCGCACGATGGCGCGGAGCTGCAGGACCTCTACGACAATGGCATCGGCAAGCTCACGCTCGACCTGCGTGAGCTGGAGCTCGACTCCCCGCGCACCGTGACCGTCGACAACGGAATTGGTGCCACGGAAGTCTACCTGCCGGACAACCTGCCCATCGCGATCGAATGCGACGCCGGCATTGGTGAGAGCAACTGCGTTCCACGCACAGATCCAGGCGCTAAGCTGACATTAATTATTGATAACGGAATTGGCACTACTACTATTCACGAATAATGAAAAAGAAGACTATCGCTATCACGACCGCCGCCCTCGCCGTCCTCACCGTGGGCGGTGGCGGCGCCTACTACCTCACCTTCGGCCCCGACGGCGTGGTGCTCACCGCCGCCGATGTCACGACCGTCGCGGCGAAGGACATCACGCAGTCCGTGCCCGCCACGGGCTCGATCGCACCCGCCCGCGAGGTCTCGCTCGCCACGACGCAGACCGGGCCCATCGTCACGCTCGACGCGAAGGTCGGCCAGCGCGTCACGGCCAACCAGCGCCTCGCCTCCTTCGACACCTCTGCTACCGAACGCGAGCTCCAAAGTCAGCGTGCCGCTCAGGCCGCGGAAGAAGTCGGCGCGTTCAATCAGGTCGAGGACGCGCAGCTCCAGCTCAACCAGCTCCAGGACGCGTTGGATCAAGGCCTCAACGGCGAGGTCAATGCCGCCCGCGCCTCCGTGGACACCGCGCAGCACAGCTTCGACGACGCGCAGCAGGCCGTCGCCGAGTCCCGCGCCGCCGCAGATCCTTCCGTCGCCGAAGCCGCCGCCGCGGTAGACACGGCCCGCGCTGGGCTGCGCACCGCGAATAACGCATCGCTCCAGGCCGCGCTCGCCTCGCTCGGTGCTGCTGGCGAGGCCACCGCAGACAGCGCCACCATGGCCACGTCGCTGCTCGCCTCGACCGAGGCGGATGACGCGGTCAGCGACGCCCAGAACCAGGTTGACCGCGCCGAGGAGTCCTACGCCCGCGCGCTCGAGGCCGTGGACCGCGAGGTCGGTGCCAAACAGCGCGCCGCCAACGCTGCCTACGCCCAGCTTTCCGATGCCCAGCTCGCCCAGCGCGCCGCCGAGCTCAGCGCCCAACAGCAAATCGACGCGCAGTCCCAGGCCGTCAACCACGCCCTCAAGTCCGCCGCGGGCGCACGCGTCGCCGCCGAGGAAGCCAATGCGAAACTCGAGTTCGACATCTCTGGTTCTCAGCTATTTTCTCCGCTTAATGGAGTGATCACGTCCGTCACCGCGCAGCAAGGCCGCCCCGCCGAGGGGCCACTGCTCGCGATCGCGGATGACTCGTCCCTCCTCGTCAAGGCAACGGTCAAGGAAGCCGACATCGCGGATATCGAGGTCGGCGACCACGTCACGTTCACCTCCCCCAGCCAGCCGCATAAGGAATACACGGGCACCGTGTCCTTCATCTCGCCCGTCTCCGCCGCCCCCGCCGCCCCCGCCGCGCCCGCCGAGGCCGCCGGCTCTGGGGCCTCCGCACCGGCGGCGAGCGGCACCGGCGCGGGTTCGGGGAAAGCCGAGTTCCCCATCGAAGTCCGCGTGGACGGCAACCGCGCGGGCCTGCGTCTAGGTTCCACGGCAAAGGTCAAGGTCGTCACGCACGAGGACAAAGACGCACTGACGGTTCCGCTCAGCGCGCTCATCGATGGCGACAAAGCCGTGCTCGTCGTTTCCGACTCCGGCACCATCGAGCGCCGCGACGTGAAATTGGGCACCCGCACCGATTTCGAAGCCGCCGTCACCTCTGGCCTCCACCGCGGCGACCGCGTACTCACCCAGGGCGCGGCCCACGAAGGCGACGTAGGCCAACAGGCATCCCTGCCCGACGCAGCGAGCGGAGAGAAATGAGCCTCATCGACATGCGAGGCATCGTCAAGCGCTTTAACGAAGGCACCGATGCCGAAATCACCGTCCTGCCCGGCTGCGACTTTCAGATGGAGCCCGGCGAGTTCGTCGCCGTCATTGGCCAGTCCGGCTCCGGCAAATCCACGCTCATGAACATCATTGGGCTGCTCGACCGCCCCACCGCAGGCGAGTACTTCCTCGGCGGTGAGGACGTCTCCACCTACGACGATGACGCGCTCGCCCGCCTGCGCGCCGACAAGCTTGGCTTCGTCTTCCAGAACTTCAACCTCATCGGCCGCATCACCGCACTCGCCAACGTGGAGATGCCCATGGTCTACGCCGGCGTGCCCCGCCGCGAACGCGCCCGCCGCGCCGCCGAGCTCCTCGACCTCGTAGGCATGTCCGAGCGCGCCAGCCACCTGCCCAACGAGCTCTCCGGCGGCCAGAAGCAACGCGTCGCCATCGCCCGCGCGCTCGCCAACAACCCGGAGGTCATCCTCGCCGACGAGCCCACCGGTGCCCTTGACTCCCAGACCGGCCGCCTCGTCATGGACCTCTTCCACGAGCTCAACCGCGAGCGCGGCACCTCCATCGTGTTTATTACCCACAACCCGGAGCTTGCCGCCGAGTGCTCGCGCACCGTAACCATGACGGACGGGGTGCTGAAATGAATCTCACCGAATCTTTGCGCATGGCGCTCACCTCGCTGCGCACCAATAAGATGCGCTCGCTACTCACGCTGCTGGGCGTCATCATCGGCATTGCCGCCGTCATCGCGATCCTCACCCTCGGCTCCGCGCTCAAGGGCCAGTTCACCTCTGACCTCGACAAGGTCGGCGCCAATAACTTCCAGGTCCAGGTCAAGGAACGCACCGACGAAGGCGAGACCGACTACCACGTCGAATCCTCCGTCGACGACCCCGATTCCCTCCTCACCCCCGAACAGCTCGAGCAGGTTCGCACGGCACTCGCGCCCGACGTCGAGAGCGTCATCATCGGCGAATCCGACACGTATCCGGGCGACCTGGAGTTGGAGGGGGCATCGGAAAGCTCAGCGGTGATGGTGAAACCAACCAACCCGGACTACGTGACGGCCTCGCAGTTCACCGTCCGCACCGGCCGCGCGCTCACGGACGACGACATCGCGGCCGACCGTGCCGTGACCATGCTCTCCGCCACGACCGCCACCGAGCTCTTCGGCGACGCCGACCCGGTGGGCCAGACACTGAATTTTGCCCCGCTCGACGGCACGGATCTGGAGCTCACCGTCATCGGCGTCTACGACACCCCCGACACCGGCGCGCTCATCGGTGGCGGCGAGGCCGAATACGCGCTCGTGCCCTATACTCTCGCTGCCCAGCTTTCCGATGCCCCTTTAGCCGGCGAGGCCTTTTCCTCCGTGTCCCTGCGCGCGGCGCCCGGCACGGACAAGGCCGCGCTCGGCGCGCGGCTCCAAGCGGCCTTCGACTCGATGTACGCCGACAACGAGGAATACCGCGTCGAGGTCACCGACTTCAGCAAGGACCTCGCGAGCCTCAACCAGCTGCTCACGGCGTTGTCCGCGGCAATTGCGGCAATCGGCGGGATCTCGCTGCTCGTCGGCGGCATCGGCGTTATGAACATCATGCTGATTACCGTCACGGAGCGCACGCGCGAGATTGGCGTGCGCAAGGCGCTCGGCGCGCGGCGGGGTGACATCCGCCTGCAGTTCGTGACGGAGGCCATCATCGTGTGTCTCATCGGCGGGCTCATCGGCGTGGTGCTCGGCTCTGTGGCGGGCATGATCGGCTCGTCGCTCATGGGCTACTTCGTGTTCCCGCCGCTCGGCGCGATTGTGGTCTCGCTGCTCTTCGCGCTCGCCATCGGGCTCTTCTTCGGCTACTACCCCGCCGGCAAAGCGGCAAAACTCGACCCGATTGAGGCGCTGCGCTACGAGTAGCCTGGCTGCATAATTCATTTCGGCAACGACTACAACGAAACCGCCCATCCCGCCGTCCTCTCCGTGCTCGCGCCCGCCGCAGCCGTGTACTTCATGGTGGGCGGCACGCAGGTCAACACCCCGGCCCAGGAGGCCGGGCTCTCGAGCAAGTACGTCTGCCAGTTCTTCGAGGAACACGACGGCCTACGCGCGGTGCGTTTCTGCACGTCCTGGTCCACGCGCGACGAGGACGTCGACGCGCTCTGCGCCTCCATCGCCCAACTCTAGGTCTACCCCTGTTCGAATACCCCTGTTCGACAAATACATTGGACAATCGGTTGCAGGCTTTCCGACGCCTCCTTAACCTCCGTGGCATGACCGTCTCCATCTTCGATGCCCTTGCTCTCGGCGTCGATTCTCTCAAGGAAGCCGCCGGCCTCACCGTGGCTGAACTCCGCGACCGCGGCCTGACGCTCGCCGACGCCACGTTCATCCACCCCTTGGCCGCCGTCTATTGGCGCACTAAGCCCAAAGGCATCGCCGAGGCCCGCAAAGCCGCCCGCGCTGCCGGCCACAGCCTGCGCGTGCTCGCCCGCATCGAGGTGCTCGCCGCGCGCTGCGACGACCCTAACGCCGCCCGCATCACCTTGTGTGGAACCGCGGAGACCAAGCTCGATGAGGTCGGCGCGAGTCTTGCCAAGCCGAAAACCCGCGTGGAGTCCGCCCGCCATACCTATGGCAAAGACGGCTGGCACCGTTTGGTGATTAACACCCAAGACCCGTGGCTGATGGACATGCTCAGCGCGCTGCCCGGCGACGACCTGCTCGACGGGTTCAAACAGTTCGTCGCCGACGGAGAACAAATTCAGGCCCCAGCCCGTGCTGCGCACGTAGTTATTCGTCTCGACGAGCATGAGGAGTACCTCGCCGAGGGCAAGCTCATTCGTGCCACGGATGGCACGGTGCGCCCGGCTCGTTTGCTTGTGCAGGAGAAGTTGGCGGAGGTCGGCTACGTTACGTTGGTGACTGATTGGGGTGAGCCGGTGGATTGCTTTAAGTCGACGCCGATCTTCAACGAGAAGCAAACACTCATGGCGTTCGCGCTGCATCCGCAGTGTATTCACCCGGGATGTGTGACCCCGGCTCTGTTGTGCGAGCGTGACCATTTCATCCCGCGGAACAAGGGCGGCGACACGAACGTCGCGAACCTTGTGCCGCTGTGCCGGTTCCATAACGGACGCAAGGCCGACGGGGATTCGTATACCCACGATGCCGAGGGCAATTACTGGTACGTCACGCCCTACGGCAAGCGATACCTCTGCACCGTGGACTACCCCCCACAAACGACAACCCGCCCCGAAAGGCGGGTCATTCGACATGCCGTTTTAGTTTTTCGTGCCGCCGAAAACGTCGGACATGGCGGTGGCGTCGAGGGCCGCATCGATGTCAGCGACCTCGTTAGCGGTGAGCACGATGTCGGCGGCGGCGAGATTCTCACGCAAATGCTCGGGCTTGCGGCTGCCGGGATGGGCACCGCGCACTTCGCGATGAACTGCGCACCGAGCTCCTCGCCCACTCCCCGCTGCTGGCGTTTAGCACCCATGTGTCCAGGCTCCGCCCAAACCGCGTGTCCGTCCCGCTTGCCGATGCCCCCGGCCCGCACGCCGCGGCGCCCGCGCGCGAACTCTACGAGGCGATCGTTCGCGACTAGGCTGATTCGACGTGAAGCCACAACATACTCCTGCCGAACGCCGCGCTGCCGGCAAAGCAGCCCGCAAGCACACCCCGCGCCGTACCCTCGGCTCGTGGCAGCCTGCCGAGGACCGCGACCCTTTGGGTATCATCCACGCGCAGGCTCCGGCGCGCGTCGCGGAGCTGCTGCCGCTGCGCTACGCGCGGATGGGGGAGTCGGCGTTCGCGTTCTACCGCGGCGGAGCGGCGATTATGGCGGCGGACCTCGCGTCGTTGGCTACCTCGGGCATCACGGTCCAGGCCTGCGGAGACGCGCATATCTCGAACTTCGGGCTCTTCTCTGCGCCGGATCGGCGCACGGTCTTCGACCTCAACGATTTCGATGAGACGTTGCCCGGCCCCTGGGAGTGGGACGTTGCGCGACTGGTGACCAGCGTGGAAATTTGCGCGCGCGAGCGAGGCTTTGATCCGGAGGAGCTTGTCGAGTCCACCGTTGCCGCCTACCACCGGGCAATGTCTCGTTTCGCGGACATGGGCAACCTCGACGTGTGGTACACACGCTTCGAGATGGAGGCGACACTCGATGAATTCGGTGGACGACTGGGCAAGAAGTCCGTCAAGAGCGTGCGCAAGCTCATCGCGAAGGCCCGTGCCAAGGACAGCCAGCGTGCGGTGGGCAAGCTCACAGAGGTCGTCGACGGGCAACGCCGCATTATCTCGGATCCGCCGGTGCTCGTGCCGCTGCGTGATCTCGTGGAAGGCCCCGAGCGCGAGCTTGCCGATGCCGTCGTGCGCGAAGCGCTGAGCTCCTATCTCGCCACGCTCGCACCAGAGCGAGCCAGCTTGCTGCGTCAGTACCGCTACCAGGATGCAGCGATGAAGGTCGTGGGCGTGGGCAGCGTGGGCTTGCGTGCGTGGATGGTGGTGTTCGAGGGCAACGGCGAGCACGACCCGCTTGTGCTGCAAATCAAGGAGGCGCGGCCGTCAGCACTCGCGCCCTATCTCCCGGCAAGCGAGTACGCTCATCATGGTCAGCGCGTCATCGAGGGCCAGCACGCCATCCAGGCGACGGCGGATATCCTGCTCGGCTGGACGCAGGTGGGCGACCACCACTTTTACGTGCGCCAACTTTGGAATGGCAAGGGTTCCATCGATCTCGATGACCTCAGCGCCGAGGAACTCAACGCGGTCGCCGTGCTCTCCGCCGTCACGCTCGCCCGCGCCCACGCCCGGACCGGTGACCGACTAGCCATCGCGGGTTATCTGGGTAAAGGTACCGCCTTCGAGCGCTCCGCCGCCCGGTTTGCGCGGGCCTATGCCGACCAGAACGAGGCCGACTGGCAGGCGTTTCGCGCCGAATTCCTCTAAAACGCGCACAGCGCCCCGCCGAGATCGGCGAGGCGCTGCGGGGCGGGCGGGATTATTCCCACTCGATGGTTCCTGGCGGCTTGGAGGTGCAATCCAAGACCACGCGGTTGACGTCCTTGACCTCGTTGGTGATACGGGTGGAGATCTTCTCCAACACGTCATAAGGCAGGCGGGTCCAGTCTGCGGTCATGGCATCCTCAGAAGACACCGGACGCAGCACGATTGGGTGGCCGTAGGTGCGGCCGTCGCCTTGAACGCCGACGGAGCGGACGTCGGCAAGCAGTACCACCGGGCACTGCCAGATCTCACCGTCTAGGCCAGCATTGGTCAACTCGGTACGTGCGATGAGGTCTGCCTCGCGCAAGGTCTCCAAACGCTCTTCAGTAACCTCGCCGATGATGCGGATGCCCAGGCCCGGGCCCGGGAACGGCTGGCGCGCCACGATTTCCTCGGGCAAGCCCAGCTCGCGGCCCACGGCACGCACCTCGTCCTTGAACAGCAGACGCAGCGGCTCGACGAGCTCAAACTCGACGTCGTCAGGCAGGCCGCCCACGTTGTGGTGGGACTTGATGTTCGCCGTACCGTCACCGCCGCCGGACTCCACGACGTCCGGGTACAGCGTGCCCTGGACGAGGAAGTCAACGGAGGAACCTGCGGGGGCGTCGTTAAGCACGCCTGCAACAGCACGCTCGAAGGAACGGATAAACTCCGCACCGATTGCCTTACGCTTGGCCTCCGGCTCGGTAACGCCGGCGAGCTTGGCAAGGAACGCCTCGCGTTCGTCTGCGGTGACGAGCTTTGCGCCTGTCGACGCCACGAAGTCCTTCTCCACCTGCTCACGCTCACCCGCGCGCAGCAGGCCATGGTCGACGAAGACACAGGTCAGACGGTCACCGATAGCGCGCTGCACCAACGCGGCAGCCACAGCGGAGTCCACTCCGCCGGACAGGCCGCAGATGGTGCGGCCTTCCGGACCAACCTGCTTCTGGATATCAGCGATGAGCTGCTCCGCAATGTTGTCTGCGGTCCAGTTCTGCTCGAGGCCTGCGACCTCGGTGAGGAAGCGGGTAAGCACTTCCTGGCCGTGCGGCGAGTGCAGTACCTCTGGGTGGTACTGCACGCCTGCCATGCGCTTTTCAAGGCACTCAAAAGCCGCCACCGGCGCACCCGCCGAGGAGGCAGTAACCTCGAAGCCTTCCGGAGCCTCGGAGACAGAGTCGCCGTGGGACATCCACACCTTGTGTGTGGCCTCGAGGCCCTGGTGCAGGACGCCGCCGGAAACGTTGACGTCGGTGCGGCCGTATTCACGAGAGCCAGTCGAGGCGACCTTGCCGCCGAGCGCTTGGGTCATAGCCTGGAAGCCGTAGCAGATGCCGAAGACCGGGATGCCCAGCTCAAGCAGCTCGGGCTTCAGAGAAGGAGCGCCGTCCGCATAAACAGAAGACGGGCCGCCGGAGAGAATCAGAGCGACCGGATTCTTGGCCTTGATTTCTTCCACGGTGGCAGAGTTGGGAACAACCTCGGAGTAGATGTTGGCCTCACGGACGCGACGTGCGATGAGCTGCGCGTACTGAGCGCCAAAGTCCACAACGAGGACTGGACGCGGAGTAGTGGTTGGGTTAGTCACGCGCTACAGTCTAGCCCATTGAACCGCCTTTAAATACGGGTACCCCAGTTCGTTGTGGGAAGCGGTGGCCGCTACACTTCGAGCTCTGGCGCGCGGGCGAGCGCGTGCTGCGTTGCCGTGGTTAAAGCGGCGCGGACGTTGCCGTCTGAAAACTCGTCACTCGGATAGTTCCGCGCACGAGTGAGGTCGAGGCGAGGACGCGGGACTCCGCTTCGTCGGAAAGCGCAAGCATTCGACCTGCATATTCTGCCAAAATCTCACCTTGCTCGGTAAGCCGGATACGCCGCCCGACGTCACGTTCGCAGTGCGCGAGTTGCTGCGAGATAGCGGAGTACGTGTACCGCAAAGCTTCCGCCACTGCGGTTACGGTTCCGAGGCGTTGCAGCTCGGTGCGGCGCTCGCAGTGCAGCTTTTCGACGACGGCGGCACCTGGGACCGCGAGCAGTGGCTCGCCGCAGCCGCGCTCGGACTCTCGCTGGGCATGATGAACGGCTTCTTCTACGCGGCCATCGCGCTGATTATCATGGCCTCGGTACTACAGACGATGGTGCTTGCGCGCGGCACAAAACCGAAACTGCGACGGGTGCCAAGGAAGGCACACCGCCGCAGTCGGGCAAAGGTCGGTTAGCGTACTGCCAGGCCAACCTTCTGGAAAGACTTCAGATCCGTGTAGCCGCACTTAGCCATCGCACGCTTGAGCCCACCGACCAGATTCAGCTGGCCGTGTGGCTCATTAGACGGGCCGTGCAAGATGACCTCGAGCGAAACCTGCTCCGGCTCCGATAACGGCGCGTATCCTGCCGCGATGAGGTCCATGTCCGCAGCCTCGATGACGCCGCGTGGGAAACGCGGGTGGCCAGCCGTCGACGGCCAGTAGTAGCCCTTTCCGCCTGCCTCTGCAGCGCGGGCCAAAACCGGGCCCAAGACCACAGAATCAGCGCCGCAGGCAATCGCCTTGGCGATGTCAGCGGAGGTGTAGATGTCGCCGTCGGCAAGCACGTGCACGTAGCGGCCGCCGGTCTCGTCGAGGTAGTCGCGGCGAGCGGCAGCGACGTCGGCAATGGTGGTTGCCATCGGCACATCGATGCCCACGGTCTCGGCGTTGGTATTAACACCAGAGCCCACGATGATGCCGGCAGCGCCAGCACGCATCAGGTGCAATGCGGTGGTGTAATCAGCCACGCCGCCAGCGATAACTGGCGTATCGATGGAACCGATGAACTCCTTCAAGTTCAGCGGCTCCCCGCCCTGCTGCACGTGCTCCGCGGAAATCAACGTGCCCTGGATGAACAGGATCTCAGCACCCGCCTTGATGACCACCGGTGCCAATTCCCGCGCGCGCTGCGGCGAAACACGCACCGCCACGGTCACGCCGGAGTCACGCACCTGTGCGATGCGCTCTGACAACAGCTCCTCATTCAGCGGCGCTGCATGCAGCTCCTGCAGCGTGGAAAGGTCAAAAGGATTCTCGGTGACCTTCGCCAAGGCTGCCTCTAGGTCCGCGTGACGGCCCCACAGGCCCTCCGCGTTGATGACGCCCAAGCCGCCCTGCTTGCCCATCTCGATGACGAACTCGGGCGTAGCCAACGCGTCGGTTGGGTGGGAAACCAGCGGGGTATCGAAGGTATAGGCGTCGATGTTCCAAGTGGTGTCGACGTCTTTAGAAGAACGGGTACGGCGGGTAGGGACCAAGGAGATCTGATCAAGATCGTAAGTACGGCGTGCCTCACGGCCGATACCGATTTCAACGTAATCGCGCATGTTCTCTTTCCTCGAAAGATTCGTTTAGCGGTAGTTCGGAGCTTCGATGATCTGCTGCAGGTGGTGCGGGTGAGATTCCTTCAGGCCCGCCGCGGTGATCTGGACGAAGCGCTTGGTCTTCAGCTCCTCGATGGTGGCCGAACCGGTGTAGCCCATGGAAGCGCGCAAGCCGCCGATGAGCTGGTGCACAATGGCATCGATGTCACCGCGGAAAGGAACGCGACCCTCGACGCCCTCCGGAACCAGCTTGTCCTCGCTCTTAACGTCGGCCTGGAAGTAGCGGTCCTTGGAGTAGGAGCGCTTCTCGCCGGTAAGGCCGCGGCCCTGCATAGCGCCCATGGAGCCCATGCCGCGGTAGCGCTTGTATTGCTTGCCCTGGACCACGACGATATCGCCAGGCGCCTCGGTGGTGCCTGCAAACATGGAGCCCAGCATGACGGTATCTGCACCGGCAGCCAATGCCTTGGCGACGTCGCCGGAGTACTGCATGCCGCCATCGCCAATGACCGGCACGCCAGCTGGACCAGCCACTGCCGCAGCTTCCATGATGGCCGTAATCTGCGGAGCGCCAACGCCCGCGACGACGCGGGTGGTGCAGATGGAGCCTGGGCCGATGCCGACCTTGATAGCGTCCGCGCCGGCCTCAATCATGGCCTTCGCCGCCTCGCGGGTAGCGAGGTTGCCGCCTACGACGTCGACCTTGGAGCCGAAGTCCTTCTGTACACGGGAAACCATCTCCAGCACGCGGTTGTTGTGCGCGTGAGCGGAGTCGACGACGAGGACGTCAACGCCGGCGTCGACAAGCGCGCCTGCACGAGCATAGGATTCCTCACCCGTGCCGATACCCGCTGCCACCAGCAGTCGTCCGGAGGAATCCTTGGAGGAGTTCGGGAACTGCTCGGTCTTTACGAAGTCCTTGACCGTGATCAGGCCAACCAGCTTGTTGTCATCATCGACGATAGGAAGCTTCTCAACCTTGTTGGAAGAAAGCAGCGCCAGCGCCTCCTCCTTGGCCACGCCCTCCTTGGCCACAACCAGCGGCATAGGGGTCATGATCTCGGAGACTTTGCGGCCGAAGTCCGGCTCGAAACGCATATCGCGGTTGGTGCAAATGCCCAGCAAGGTGCCTTTGTCATCGACGACCGGCAGGCCAGAAATGCGGAAGCGTGCGCACAGCTCGTCGACTTCCTGGATGGTCATATCCGGGCTAGCGGTAACAGGGTCCGTCACCATGCCTGACTCAGAGCGCTTGACGATTTCCACCTGGGTTGCCTGATCCTCAGTGGACAGGTTGCGGTGCAGGACGCCGATACCGCCCTGGCGTGCCATGGCGATTGCCATGCGCGCCTCGGTAACGGTATCCATGGCGGCAGAAGCCAGCGGAACGCCGAGACGAATGTTGCGGGTGAACTGCGCCGAGGTATCCACCTCGGACGGAACGATGTTGGATTCTGCCGGCAGCAGCAGAACGTCATCAAAAGTCAAGCCGTACAGGGCTACCTTGTTTGGGTCATCGCCGCCGGTGAGAATGTGATTATCGCTCATGGGTTAAGGACACTCCTTAAATAAGGCCAAGATGGTTTCGCGGTAACCACAACTGTAGTGCTTAAAGCACCCCGAATGGTAGCCGGGCCGCCCCGTAAGAAAGGTATGCAAGCCCCTATGAGGAATTGCCTAAAGGGGGTAGAAGTTTATAGGCTCGCAAAGGTGAACTTCTTCGCCAATATGCCACGCGACCCATTCGCAGACGATCCCAACGATCCCGCTTCCTTCCTGGAGGAAGACGAGCAGGTCATACCTTTGTCCGAGGAAGAACGCTTGGCTATCATCCACGACCTCGCCTTGGTGCAGGAATTCGCACGCGTGCTGGGCCCGCGCGGAATCGACGGCATCTTCTTTCTGTGCGAGGATTGCGAAGAAAACCACTTCTACGAGTGGGACATCATGGCTGCAAACATGCGCGCCACTTTGGACGGCGAACTCGCCCCGGTACATGAGCCAGGCGCGCAGCCGGACCCCACGCGCTATGTTCCGTGGGATTATGCGCTCGGCTACATGGACGGCCTAGACGCCCGTTAAAAAGAAATTCCCTACCTCGCTGTGAGGCAGGGAATTTTTTAATACTGCTGGTTTACTGCTGCTGGTTTTCGCCGAGGTAACCATCAGGGCCTTGGCCCTCAGCGGTGTCCGTGGCGACTGAAGTTGGTTCGGTCTGCTCGCCAGTTTCCTGCGAGGGCGTATCCGGAGCCACAACCGTAGAGGTGATGGTCTGGTATTCCGTTACGGTTACCGGCGCTGGCTCTGGGCTAGATGCTGGGACTTCCTTTTCCAGGGTCTCCGTCGCAGTTACCGTAGAACGCGCTGCGGGGAATGGCTTGGTAGCCGGCGTGGCCGAGGGCTTTTCCGCGGAGGTAGGCTCCGGCTGCGAGTTGCGTGATTCGTCGATGATACGGCGCGCTTCATTAAGCAATTCGCGAGTGCCGGCCATGTCGCCATTTGCGGAACGACGGTCCATTTCCTCGAGCGTGCCTGCAAGCTCCACGGAGGAAGCATCCGAGCTGCCAAACATGGACTTGTGCACGTCGTAGAGCGGAGAACCAGGGCCTGCGTTGTAGACGGCAGTACCAGTACCGGCAATGACCAAGGTCGCCGCCGCTGCACCAATTAGGCCGTTGACGAAAGGCCGCGAACGACGCCTCTTGGAGGCCGCGGCCAGAGAGATAACCTCAGCTTCCTCGTCGGCGCCTTCGATAACCGGAGCTGGCGGCATTTGCTTTTCGACGTCGTCACGCAGCTCGAGAAGCAAGCCCGCCAACTCGTCTTCCCCAGCAGAAGGGTCCTGGCCCTGAGAAAGGCTAGTCAGGAATGCGTCATCGTCGACCAAAGGCTGCAGTTGCTCAGAGATATTGAGCTGTGGCTCATCCTTCTTCGCCATGATGGCCCCCCTTCCTTGAATGAGATATGGACATATGAGATTTGAGAAGATACGCGCTTGCGCTATTGACCAGAGGCGCCGATAGCCTTGCGCAGTTGTGCCAATGCTCGATGCTGCGCCACGCGTACCGCACCCGGTGTAGATTCCACGATTTCCGCAGTCTCCTCGGCTGTAAGGCCCACGAACACGCGCAAGATGACTATGTCTCGAGCTTTGTCACTTAATGTATCGAGCAACTCCCGCACTCTGTTACTACCATCCGTGACCAGCGCAGATTCCTCTGGATTTGCGTCTTTGGCCGCGCTTTCCGGGACTTCCTCGGCGGGGTTGGAGTGGTCTCGACCCATGGCGCGGTGCGCATCGGTGACCTTGTTGAAGGCAATGCCATAGACGTAGGCCATGAATGGGCGGCCCTTATCCTCATAGGAGTCGATGGATGTGGCAACAGCGAGGCAGATTTCCTGAGTGACGTCTTCTGGCGTGGGTTGGCGCCCGCCGCCGATGCGTGCGCGGCAGTAGCGCAGCACCTGCGGGTGGATAATCCGCATGATCTTCTGGAGTGCGCGACGGTTGCCGTCAGCAGCTAGCGGCACGAGGTCCGCTAGCTCTTTATCGGTATCGCTCACTGTTTTTCCTTGGGGTTTTCCTTGGGGTTTGCTGCTTTAGTTTTCGCCTTAGCCCTTACACCCTAGCCCGTTCGGGTGGATTTATATCCTTTTACTCCCGGCGCGCCAAAAGTTCATACACCGTTTACCTTTGCTGTTCGTGCAGTTCAGACCCGCTAAAAATGCCCTCCGCGTAAAGAATCCATATAGCGTAAACAATCCGGTAACCATTCGTTTACCACGTGCGTCGAAACTTCTAAATCGTCTTATTCCTCCATTGCGCGAATTCATGCGCGCAGGGTATTTACTAAAGGAGTTTTGAACATGTCTCAGCCCCATTCACTTCCCGGCCCTAACGCTGACTTTTGGGATTGGCAGCTGCAGGGTGCATGCCGAGGAGAGAATTCGGACGTGTTTTATCACCCAGACGGCGAGCGTGGCCGCGCTCGCGCCCAGCGTGAGAACCGCGCTAAGGCAATTTGTCAGTCCTGCCCGGTCCTCGAGCTATGCCGCGAGCATGCGCTAAGTTCCGCGGAACCGTACGGCGTGTGGGGCGGCATGAGCGAATCCGAGCGCGTGGCTGCTTTGCGCACCCGCGCTACGGTCACCGTTTAGGCCACATATTCAGCGAGGTAGCGCCCAGTCACAGAGGAGGCGTTGCCGGCGAGTTCACGGGGGCTGCATGCGGCAACCAACCCGCCACCTGCGGAGCCTGCCCCGGGGCCTAAATCAATGATGTGGTCCGCGTGTGCGACCACAGCTAGGTGGTGTTCCACGCACACCACGGTGTTGCCTTCCTCGACCAGGTGGTCGAGCAATTCGAGCAGCTTATCGACGTCCGCCAAGTGCAAGCCCGTCGATGGCTCATCCAACACCAAAACATCAGCCTGCGCCTTCTTATCCGCCATGTGGACGGCCAATTTCAGGCGCTGACGCTCACCGCCGGAAAGGGTGTTGAGTGGTTGGCCCAAGGTGATATATCCCAGCCCCACGGCGACCAGGATCTCACAGACCTTCTTCGCAGCGGCAACTTTATTTTCCGCGAAGTAAGCCGCAGCCTCAGCAGCTGGCGTTTCCAATACGTCGGCGATGTTTTTGCCGCCTAGCTCGTAACGCAGCACGTCTTCGGAAAAGCGCCTGCCTTCACAGACCTCACACGGCACGTCAGCGCCGTCCATGAATCCGAATTCCACGTAGATGACTCCCGCACCATTGCAATTTGGGCACGCGCCTTCGGAGTTCGCAGAAAACAGGGCAGGCTTGACGACGTCGCTTTCAAAACTGTTCGCCTTCGCAAACGCCTTGCGGATGGAGTCCAACGCGCCGGTATACGTCGCGGGGTTGGAGCGACGCGAGCCTTTGATCGGGGTTTGGTCGACGAAGAAGATGCGTTCTTGGACTTCTTCTGGCAGGCACGCCAAAAGCGAGGACTTACCGGAACCGGCCACGCCGGTAATCGCGCTGAGCACCCCGAGCGGGATGTCTACGTCGATGCCGCGTAGGTTGTTGCGCTGGGCGTTATGGATTTCGATGGCGCCCGAAGGAGTGCGAGTTTCTTCCTTGAACTGGGCGCGGTCCGCCAGGTGGCGGCCGGTTAAGGTATCCGCCTCGCGCAGTTTATCGACGGAACCGGTAAAGACCACTTCCCCACCCTGGCTGCCAGCGCGGGGCCCTAAGTCGACGACGTAATCGGCAATAGCGATGGTCTCCGGTTTATGCTCCACCACGAGAACGGTGTTTCCCTTATCGCGCAGCTGCAGCAAGAGTTTATTCATCCGTGCGATATCATGCGGGTGCAGGCCGGCGGTGGGCTCGTCGAAGACATAGGTGGCGTCGGTAAGCGCGGAGCCCAAGTGACGTACCATTCGGGTGCGCTGCGCCTCGCCGCCTGAGAGCGTGCCCGTGGCACGACTCAAGGTAAGGTAGCCCAAACCGATTTCCACCGCATTAGCCACCGAGCGCCTAATCGAGGCCAGCAGCGGCGCGGCGGACGGGGCGTCGATGGCAGAAAGCCACTCGTCGAGCTCAGTAAGCTCCATGTCGGAGACATCGGCGATGGACTTGCCTGCAATAAAAGATTCGCGGGCATGCTGCGCCAGACGTGTGCCGCCGCAGTCGGGACAGTCCGCGAAGACCACTGCGCGTTCCACGAAGGCCTTCATATGTTTTTGGAGGCTATCTTTGTCCTTCGACAGCACGGAGGCCTGCAAGCGCACAACAAGACCTTGGTAGCTCATGTTGATGCCGTTGATTTTGGTCTTGACGTCGCTCAGGTAATACAGCGCGTGTTTTTGCTCCTCTGTGAAATCCTCGACCGGCTTATCTGCCGGGTACAACCCTGACTCTGCGTAGGCCTTCCACAGCCAGGAGCCGACTTTCATGCCGGGGTACAAGATGGCGCCGTCGTTTAGGCTCAAGGACTCGTCCACGACTTCTTTCAGGTCGATTTGCGAGGCGCGGCCCATGCCCTCGCAGGTCGGGCACATTCCACCGGTCCGCTCAAAACGGCGAACCTCTTTCACGCCATTGACCTCGATAGTGCCCTGCCCGCTGGCGGAAGGAACGTTGAAGGAATACGCCGCCGGGCCGCCCACGCGCGGAGAGGCAATGCGCGAGAAAAGCACGCGCAGAGCGCCGGTGATATCCGTTGCGGTACCGAAAGTGGAACGCGAGTTGGCTGCCATCCGCTCCTGCCCCACCACAATGGCGGCGGTAAGGCCACTGAGCTCGTCGACGTCGGGATGGGCCTGGGATTGCATAAAGCCCTGCACGAAACCCGGGTAGGTCTCGTTGATAAGCCGCTGAGATTCTGCAGCGATGGTTCCGAATACGAGAGAGGACTTGCCAGAACCAGAGACACCGGTGAACACGGTGAGTTTCCGCTTAGGGATATCGACGCTTATCTCTTTGAGATCATTATCGCGCGCGCCGACAACGCGGATGAATTCTTGATTGTGCACCTAGCCATCCTAAGACGAAACCCCGGGCCTCCACGTGGGAGACCCGGGGTGATTCGCGGCTAAAAATTAGTGGTGATGGCCGTGGGAAGCAGCGGGAGCTTCTTCCTCAGCCGGCTTTCCACTACGGATGCCTCGGTGGTCAGAACCATGCGAGCAACGGAGGTGGCGTTAACCACTGCGGAGTGGGTGACCTTAACAGGGTCGATGATGCCCTGCTCCAGCAGGTTGCCGTACTCCAGGGTGGCGGCATTGAAACCGTGGCCATTCTCGAGTGCGGAAACGTGGTCAACGATGACGGAGCCGTCCAGGCCAGCGTTCTGCGCGATCCAGTAAGCCGGGCGGGTCAGCGCGCGGGATACGGAGAGCACGCCGGTCTTAGCCTCGCCCTCGAACTCCTCGGCAAACCTTTCCAGTTCCTTGGAGATCTGCACGAGTGCGGAACCGCCGCCTGCGATGACGCCCTCGTCGACGGCCGCGCGGGCAGCGTTGATGGCGTCCTCGACGCGCAGCTTGCGCTCGTTAACCTCAGTCTCGGTAGCAGCGCCGACGCGGATGACGGCAACGCCGCCGGACAGCTTCGCCAGACGCTCCTCGAGCTTCTCGCGATCCCAGGTGGAATCGGTGCGCTCGATTTCGCGGCGCAGCTGCTCGCGACGCTCCTCCACAGCGCTAGCTTCGCCAGCGCCGTCAACGATGACGGTGTCTTCCTTGGAAACCGTCACGCGGCGGGCAGAGCCCAGTACCTCGAGGCCAACCTCGTTCAAGTTGATGCCTACCTCCGGGTCCACAACGGTGGCGCCGGTGACAACGGCCAGGTCATCCATGAAGCCCTTGCGGCGCTCGCCGAAGTACGGGGCCTTCACGGCGGCAACCTTGAGCACCTTGCGGATGGAGTTAACAACGAGCGCCTGCAGCGGCTCGCCTTCCACATCTTCCGCGATGATCAAGGTAGGACGCGACGACTCAGCAATCTTCTCCAGCAGCGGCAGGAAGTCCGGCAGGGAGGAGATCTTGTTGCGGACGAGGAGGATGGCTGCGTCGTCAAGCACTGCGTTGTAGGTCTCTTCTTCCGTAGCGAAATACGGAGAAAGGTAGCCCTTGTCGAAGGAAATGCCCTCGGTAACGTCCACGGAGGACTCGATGGATTGGGATTCCTCGACGGTTACGACACCGTCCTTGCCCACCTTGTCCATGGCGCCAGCGACCATCTCGCCGACCTCTGGGTCACGGGAGGAAACGGTTGCCACCTGCGCGATTTCCGACGCCGAGTTCACCGGCGTTGCGCGCTTCATCAGCTCTTCGACGGTCTTT
>NZ_KV800714.1:34466-42093 GCF_001810285.1 Corynebacterium sp. HMSC071F07 | reverse complement strand
TTTCCGCCGCCGCAGCGATACCGCGGTTCAGCTCAACTGGGTTGGCACCAGCGGCAACGTTGCGCAGGCCTTCAAAGATGAGCGCCTGCGCGAGCAAGGTTGCGGTAGTGGTGCCGTCACCGGCGATGTCGTTGGTTTTCACGGCCACGGACTTCACCAGCTGTGCACCGAGGTTCTCAAAAGGCTCCTCGATGTCGATGTCACGGGCGATGGTCACGCCGTCGTTGGTGACGGTGGGGCCGCCGAAGGCCTTGGACAGCACAACGTTGCGGCCGCGGGGGCCGAGGGTGACCTTGACTGCGTCGGCAAGCGTATCAACGCCGCGCTGGATGCCCTCGCGAGCTTCCTGGTCAAATGCAATCAGCTTTGGCATGAAGGCCTACTTCTCGATGACTGCGAGCAGGTCACGTGCGGACAGCAGGAGGTACTCCTGGCCGTCGTACTTCAGCTCGGTGCCGCCGTACTTGGAGAAGATTACGGTGTCGCCCTCGTTGACGCCGACCGGAACGACCTCGCCCTTGTCATTGGTGCGGCCTGGGCCGACGGCGATGACGGTAGCCTCCTGCGGCTTTTCCTTAGCGGAGTCTGGGATAACCAGGCCGGAAGCGGTGGTGGTTTCTGCTTCTACGATCTGGACGAGAACCTTGTCCTCAAGTGGCTTGATGTTTGCCATGGTGATTCCTCCGAAATTTGAATCAGTTAGTTGTATGTGCCGGTTGTGGATGTCCAGCACAGCCGTCGTCGCGGGTGAACAACTGTGGGTCAAACAACCTTCCTAGCACTCTACCCTTGCGACTGCTAACCCTCAACAAACTCCGGAGGCGCGGCGAAGCCTATAAAACTTAGACGGACTTTTCAGAATTGATGACCGCCGCGCGCCAGAGGCCATACTCTTCTGGGTAGTCTTCGCGGTAATTGCTAACGGCACGGATACCGTGCTCGACTGCCTCGATGACCTCGTCGAAGTTCTCAGACTCACCGTCTGCTTCGACGAAGATGACCGGACCACTAATAGCGCGGATTGGGTCCTGCAGGAATGCCGAGTTACCGGTATCGGCAGCATTGCGCGCCAGGGAGGCAACCGGATTCGGCTCCGCGCCCTCCGCCTTGGCATTGGGGTTAAAAAGCGCGGCATAGGTGGAACCGTCGTCTTGGAACACGACGGCGACGCGGTCTTCGGTGGTGCCGCCCAGGAACTGGTTGGCGTGCTCAAGATCGAATTCGATCTTGCGGCGGGTCAAATCTGGATTAACGAGAAAACCGGTGGTCATGATGGGGTAAGGCTCCTTCAATAGCCAGTAGGGCAATATCGCTTCCGCACATTACCGTCGCTTTAACTACCCCGCATCCGGAGGAAGGCAAACTTTTGGTGAACGTTAGTCTGCGCTAACGAGCGGGACTTCAACCTCAAGCTGGGTATCGGTGCCGCACGCCAGGCCGGAAGGCTCCGCCCCTTCATGAATAAGCTGCGCCGCTACGGCCGCAATCATCACGCCGTTGTCGGTGCACAGCTTAAAACGCGGCACCCGCAGCTCGATGCCCGCCGATTCACAACGCTTGGCCGCCAGTTGCCGCAGGCGCGAATTCGCAGCCACGCCACCGCCCAGCAACAGCACCTTGGCGCCGGTGTCCTGGCAGGCCCGCACGGCCTTCGCGGTCAGCACATCCGCCACGGCCTCCTGGAAGGAAGCGCAAATATCCTCGATGGATACGACGCGTCCTTCCTTCTCCGCCTTTTCCACGTACCGCGCCACGGCGGTCTTCAAGCCGGAGAAAGAAAAGTCATGGCGATGCACGCCGCGCAGATCCTCCGCACGCGAAAGGCCCCGCGGAAAGTCGATGTTGGCCTCGCCTTGCGCAGCCAGCTTGTCGATGACCGGTCCTCCCGGATAGCCCAGCCCCAAAAGGCGGGAGACTTTGTCGTAGGCTTCGCCGGCGGCGTCGTCAAGCGTGCTGCCCAATTCCTTCATGGGCTTTCCCACCGCCTCAACCTCAAGCAGCTGGGTGTGGCCGCCGGAGACCAAAAGCGCCACTGCGTGCGGCAGCTGTTCACCTTCGAGGTTGGCCACTGCTACGTGCCCGCCCAAGTGATTGACGCCGTAGAAAGGCACGCCCCAGGCGGCCGCATAGGCCTTCGCCGCGGAAGCGCCCACCAGCAAGGCACCCGCCAGGCCCGGCCCCACCGTCGCGGCAACGGCATCCGGCTTGGAAATCCCCGCCTCCTCCAGTGCTGCGCGCATCACCTGCGGCATAGCCTCCAGGTGGGCACGCGAGGCGATTTCCGGAACCACGCCGCCGAAGCGAGCGTGCTGCTGCATCGACGAGGCAACGCTGTCAGCCAGGATTTCCATATTGCCGTCCGCGTCCAGCTCGATGATTCCTACACCGGTTTCGTCGCAGGAAGACTCGATTCCGAGGATTTTCACTTCGCGGTCCTTTCGCTTTTACGCGGGCGGAACATAGTGTGCGCGTCCGCGCCTGAAGGTTGATAGTAATTGCGGCGGATGCCGGTCTTAATAAAACCGTAGGCTTCGTACATGGAAATGGCGGGATCGTTGCCCACACGAACCTCGAGAAAAACCGGGGCGTCTTTCAGGTCAGCGATATAGACGATGTTATCCATCATCATCCTGCCCACCCCACGGCGCTGCATCGCGGGATCGACGCCGATGGTATGAATTTCGAATTCCGGGTCGGTAACAGGTCCCATCATGCCGATGCCGGCATAACCAACCAATACGTCCTCGTCTTCCACGCCTAGATAAAAGGTGTGACCGTGTGCGATTTCCTGCACGAAGGCCTCCGCCGGCCACGGCCCTTCCCCTGCAAAAAGCACTTTCTCCAGCTCCGCGCAGCGCTGCGCATCGACGGCGGTTAGTTCGCGCAGCTTCACAGACTTAGCCCGAAAATGTCGGGAAGGGCGGCTGAGCGCGGCTTTGGCTTCGGCGGCACGGCGTCTGGACGACGCAGGTACAGCGGGGTCAACGGAGCTGGCGTCGCGGAAAGGTCGGCGACGGCAACCAAACCGGCCGGGCGCGGATTCGCCGCCACGTGCGGCAGCGCCTGCAGGGCCTCGGGCAGCTTTTCAACCAGGTTACCTGGGATAACTACCGCTTCCACCTCCACGGCTATCTCGCCCGGCTTGACGACGCCCGGGCCTTCCACCCGCACGCCTTCTGCATAGGTCGCCCAGTAGATTTCCTTACGCCGTGCATCGGTTGCCACGAGGATGCGCCTATCCGCGCCGTGTTCGGCAGCGATGGCGTCGTGGGAGCAGACGCCGTGGACCGGGATACCGAGGGCGTCGCCAAGCGCGGATGCGGTGGCCATACCTACGCGCAAACCCGTAAACGGGCCCGGGCCACACCCCACGACAATTGCGTCCAAATCGGCAAAGCCCATTCCCTTTTCCTCCAGCAGGCGCTGGATGGTGGGAATCAACTGCTCGTTATGCGCGCGGGTATCGGTGATAATCCGCTCGCTGACCGCACCGGATTCGGTATCTACTACACCGGTAACCAGGTCAGTCGTTGCGGTATCAATGCTTAAAACCAGCATTAGGCGCCCAGCTTCCAGGTATCGCCTTCCTTGATAAATGGCAGCAGAGACTGGGTGGCAGCAGGCTGCAACGGCTGGCCCGTCGGGCACAGGTCGATCTTTTCGCGGTTGAGCTTCTCTGCGTAGAACTCATTGTTGCCGCCGATGGCAACGAAGTAGTTGGTGTCCGCGTCGACGTCTTCATCAATGCCCAAGGCTTGCGGGTCGATGCCGTACATCTTCTTGATCTCATCCAACTTGGTGCCAGCGCAGATGGTGGTCATGCCCTGCCAGTTACGGCCCAGAACCTCGCTCGGAGCGACGGCGCTGACAGTCAAGTTGGTCTTATCGAGGGAGTCGACAGCGCTTTCTAGGGTGCGCTCCACGGGTGGCTGCTCACGCATGCTCGACAGCGCAATCATCGCGCCCAGGGCGATGATGAACAATCCGATGAGGAATGTGGTGATGAATTGACCGACCTTGGTCATATTGAAAGCGCTCCTTGCACGTCATATGGGGGGTTAGTTGACCCCGCTTATCCTACAAGAAGGCAGTTAACCTACCCAGTTCCAGGTAAACACGCGAGTATCGTCTGCGGCCTCACGGTTGATGTTGATCAGCAAAAAGGCCTCCGCGAGCTGGTCCATGAAGCCGCCGCCCCACTCGGCGACGACGACGGCGTCGTCAAGCTCGGTGTCCAAATCCAGCGCGTCGAGCTCGCCTAGGGGATCGTCGGAGTGGTCCAGCAGGCGGTAAGCATCGACGTGGACGAGCGACGGGCCGCCGACGGTCGAGCGATGCTCGCGGGCGATGACGAAAGTCGGCGAGGTGACGCGGCCTTTGACCTGCATGCCTTCGGCAATGCCTTGGGTGAAGGTGGTCTTGCCTGCGCCTAGCGGGCCGTCGAGGATGACGAGGTCGCCAGCCTCAAGCGCCGCCCCCAGTTCCTTTCCCAGCTCGCGGGCGGCTTCGGCAGTAGCTACCTGCTTTTGGCCCTGCTGCGGAAACTGGCTACGCATGCCCGATTCCTCCCTCAAAGTGGCGGGCAGTGCGGCCAGTGGGACGGCAGATGATTTCGTAATTGATGGTTCCGGTGGCCTCCGCCAGATCCGTCGCGCTCAGGCCGCCTTCGCCGAAGATAATGGCTTCGTCGCCTTGCTCGACGCCGTACTCGTTCTCACCCAAGTCCACGACAATCTGGTCCATGCACACGCGGCCCACCTGTGGGTAAAGCTTGCCGCCGATGCCGACCTTAAGCCTGCCCTGAAAGTTGCGCGGCAAACCGTCGGCGTATCCGCACGGAATCGTGGCCAAAAATCCCGGCTTCTCGGCCTTCCACGTGAGGTTGTAGCAGGTGCCCTCGCCTGGCTGAATCGGCTTGACGTTGACGACGCTCGCCGCCCAAGTCATCGCCGGCTTCAAGCCGTGCTCGAGGCCGGGGATCGGCTCCAGGCCATAACAAGCCAAGCCCGGACGGACCATCTCGAAATGGGAGGAAGGTCGGTCCAAAACAGCCGGGGAATTGGCCAAGTGATTCACTGGGCATTCCAGGCCTGCAGCCCGGGCCCGCTCCAGCGCGCGGCGAAAATTAGCTTCCTGCTCGTCGTTGAAGGGATTATCTGGCTCATCCGCGCACGCAAAATGCGACATGAGGCCTAGAACCTCGACCTGCGGGGCGTCGCGAAGCAATGCGAAAGTAACATCCCAGTTCGCTTCCTCCACGCCGGAGCGATGCAGACCGGTTTCAACCTTGATATAAACCTGCGCCGGAATCTCCGATTCCACCAAGCGGCGCGCGTGTACCAAGGAGGGCACTGCAATGTGGATGCGGCACGCCAAAGCTTCCGCGATTTCCTGCGTGGAGTCCCAAATCCACGCCGCAATCGGCTGATCGATTCCGCTACGCCGCAGCTCAATGGCCTCTTTGAAAGTCGCCACACCGAAAGCATCCGCACCCGCACGCGCCATCACTGGCGCGACTTCTTTGACGCCGTGGCCATAGGCATCCGCCTTCACCACGCACATGAGCTGCGCGGGAGCCACCTTTTTCTTTAACAAAGAAACATTGTGGGCGATGGCGTCAAGGTCGATTCTGGTACGAAGCATGGGTCTATTGTGCCACTGCACTGGTGTGCAGGACTAACGCAGCAGCACGCGGCGCGGATTTCTCGTGCGGTTAAAACGCAAAATCCGGAAGCACCCACCATAAGGCGAGGGGTACTTCCGGATTTAAAGCGAGCTTTTACTCGACGGTGACGGACTTAGCCAAGTTACGCGGCTGGTCGACGTCGTAGCCCTTTGCGGTGGCAACGCCACAGGCGAAGATCTGCAGCGGAACCGTGGCCAACAGCGGCTGCATCAGCGTCGGGGACTGCGGAATGCGGATGACGTGGTTAGCATATGCCTCCACAGCATCGTCGCCTTCTTCAGCAATAACGATGGTGATTGCGCCACGGGCACGGATTTCCTGGATGTTGGATACGACCTTGGAGTGCAGGGAATCGCGGCCACGCGGGGAAGGAACGATGACGAAGACCGGCTGGCCCTCCTCAATGAGCGCGATTGGGCCGTGCTTGAGCTCGCCGGCAGCGAAGCCCTCGGCGTGCAGATATGCGATCTCCTTCAGCTTCAGCGCGCCCTCAAGCGCAACCGGGAAGCCAACGTGGCGGCCCAAGAAGAGAACGGACTCGGCATTTTGCATGGAGTTAGCAAGATCGGTGACCTGCTTCACGTTGTCGATGACTGCTTGGACCTTCTCCGGCATATCGCGGAGCTCCTGCAGAACCGCGTTTACTTCGTCGGCGAACATGTTGCCGCGCAGCTGCGCCAGGTACAGGCCGAGGAGGTAGGTCGCGGTGATCTGCGCCAAGAAGGCCTTGGTGGAAGCAACGGCGATCTCCGGGCCGGCGTGGGTGTACAGCGCAGCGTCGGCCTCGCGAGGGATGGAAGAGCCCTGGGTATTGCAGATAGCGATCACCTTGGCACCCTGCTGACGGGCGTGGCGCACCGCCATCAAGGTATCCATGGTCTCGCCGGACTGGGACAAAGCGACGACCAAGGTCTTCTCGTTGACGATCGGATCGCGGTAGCGGAACTCGTGCGCCAGCTCGACCTCGGTTGGGATACGGCACCAGTGCTCGATTGCGTAACGCGCAACGTGACCTGCATAAGCAGCGGTACCGCAGGCGATGACGATGATCTTATCGATGGACTTCAAAACCGTCTCATCGATGTGAACCTCGTCCAGGGTCAGCTTGCCTTGGCCGTCAAAGCGGCCGAGCAGGGTGTCACGTACAGCAGCTGGTTGGTCGTGGATTTCCTTTTCCATGAAGGAGTTGAAGCCGCCCTTTTCTGCGGCAGCTGCGTCCCACATGATTTCGAATGGCTTGCCCTGTGCAGCGTTGCCTTCGTAGTCGGTGATGGAAACTTCGTCAGCAGTGATGGTAACGACCTGGTCATTTTCCATCTCGACGGCGGACTTGGTGTAGTCGATGAAACCGGAGACGTCGGAGCCCAAGAAGTTCTCGCCCTCACCCAGGCCAATGACCAGCGGGGAATCGCGGCGGGCGGCAACAATGCGGTCAGCCTGCTCGGAGTGGATTGCCAGAAGGGTAAAAGCACCTTCCAGGCGCTTGCCGGTCAGCTGCATCGCCTTGGTGAGGTCACCCGCAGCTTCATTGTGGAAAATATCGCCCAGCAGGGTGGCCGCAACTTCGGTGTCGGTCTCGGAAACGAAGTTATAGCCCTTGGAGGTCAGCTCGGTCTTCAGCTCAGCAAAGTTCTCGATGATGCCGTTGTGAACAACTGCCAGCTTGCCGCCGTCAACTACATGCGGGTGGGCGTTCAGGTCGGTCGGGCCGCCGTGGGTTGCCCAACGGGTATGTCCGATGCCCAGGACAGAGTCCTGCAAAGGGCGGGAAGCAATTTCTGCTTCGAGGGCAGCAACTTTGCCGGCCTTTTTGCGCCAGCTAATTTCGCCATCGACGTACATTGCGACGCCAGCAGAGTCATAGCCTCGGTACTCAAGACGGCGAAGGCCTTCCAGCACAACGTCCAGGGCATAGTATTCACGGCCACTGGATGCGTGACC
>NZ_KV800714.1:32854-34366 GCF_001810285.1 Corynebacterium sp. HMSC071F07 | reverse complement strand
CACACATAAGCCTCGATCCTACCTCATAGGAATTGGAACCTCTTCACTGCAAAGTTAAAGCTTTTCTCTCACCGCTAACCGCGAAAGAAAACCCGCATTCTGAACCATCAATATGGCTTATCCCCCGCCGCCGTGCTTTCTTCCTCTATTCTGGAATACGTGTCTGCGAATCTAAAGAAGCATCTAGGAACTCTATCCAAGCGTGGCCCCCACCGCGTCCTCGTCGGCGATCTTTCTTATGCCGGCATCAACGGCAAGGTTTATACCCCAGCTGAGGGCAAGGGCCTGCCAGCTGTGGCCTTCGCCCACGATTGGACGAAGAAGGTTAAGAATTACCACGCTACCCTGCGCCATTTGGCTAGCTGGGGCATCGTGGTGGTTGCCCCTGATACGGAGACGGGTATTAACCCGAGCCACCGCAATCTCGCTGCGGACGTCGAATCTGCACTGCAAATTGCAGCTGGCGTCAAGCTGGGCACGGGCAACATCGCGGTATCGCCTTCCAAGCTCGGCATCGTCGGCCACGGCATGGGCGGCGGCATCGCCGCGCTGGCAGCGGTTGATAACCCAAAGGTTCGCGCCGTAGCAGCGCTGTACCCGGCAGATACTGCACCTTCGTCTTATGCAGCGGCTAAGTCCATCACGGCTCCGGGCCTGATTATCGGTTCCGAGCGCGAGGATCTTTTCCGCGCCGGCAACCCTGCGCAGCTGGCTGACAACTGGGGCGGCGAGGTGGCTTACCGCGAGCTGGCCAAGGGCACCCAGGCTGGTTTCACTGAGGATCGCCTCTTCAAACTGGCCGTCGGTTCCGGTGCGTTCCAGTCAGGCCCGACTGAAACCGCACGCGCTTTGGTCACCGGCTTCCTGCTGTCGACGCTTGCAGGTGAGTCCAAGTACGACGGTTTCGCCGAAGCTGATGCAAGCGCTAAGGGCGTGAAGAGTATTTTTGGTGAAGAACTGCGCAAGAAAGCCGGTATTCACCGCTAACATTCGCAGTCACTGCACCGCCTAGCCAGTCCGCACAACGCGGGCTGGCTTTTTATTTACCGCTATTGGTTGCGCCGAAGCACAGATTTGATTTGCCCGCTTCCGCGGCGCTTGCCGTGGGCTGGGAAGGCGGAGTGCTGACGCGGCTCGCTTGCCGACGCCGCCTGCCCCGCGTTCATCCTTGCCCTCGCCGTTGCTTTTTCAGCGGACTTTTCGAGTTCGTCTTGGGCTTGTGCCATTGCCTTTTCGAATTCGAGGAGGCGAGCGGCAGTCCGCTCCCTAAAGCCGCGCGCAAATTCCGCGAACTCGTCATTTACTGCTGCCATTACCACTGCCCTGCCTTCCGTGCGTGAACTGTTTTATCTTCTGGTGCTGGTGCTGGTTCAGGTGCTGGAGCCGGCTCTGACGGTGGCGGCGGCGCTGGTGCGCCCGCTGCCTGCATGTGCGCAACCTTCTCCGGCGGCGGTGTAGGCTCTTCTACTTCCGCAAGCTCTGGCGGAGGTGGAATGACGCCATCCTGCGGCG
>NZ_KV800714.1:0-32754 GCF_001810285.1 Corynebacterium sp. HMSC071F07 | reverse complement strand
TGATGGCAATGCCGACGCCCAATGCGCCGAGGCAACCACAGCACGACTGCTCCGGTGGACATTGTTGGGCTACCCGTGTGGTTTCCTGCTCACACTCGACTATCTCTTGCTCACACTCAGCTGTCTCCTGCTTAGTTTCGGCGTCATGCTGTACTTCGGTGTCCTGCTGGACTGTAACCTGCCGCGGCTGTTCCTCCGGACACGGCGTCTGTGCAGGTTGGATTGGCTCGAGCGCCACCGGCGCCTGCGCTGGCTGCGTACAAGGCTGCTCAACAGGAGCTGCAGGAGGCGGGCAAACCGGCGACTGCGGCGGCGGTGTCGCAACCGGTGGCGCTACAGATGGAACTGTAGGCGGCGCAGTAGGCGGCACGGGAGACGGTGCAGGATTCGGTGCAGGATTCGGTGGAGCTGGTGGTGCACCAGCGGGAGTGGTGCAGGTAGGCGGTGTCTTCGAAGGTGGTACTGGAGCATCGCACACTTCGGCCGGCGGTGTTTGGGCAGGCTGCGTGGTATCGGCAGGCGGCTGGCCGGTGACGGTGGGCGGGGCGGATGGACAGGGGGCGTCGGCAAGCGGTGGCTCACAACCGCGCGCGGGCTCGGGCGGAGTCTTAGGGAGCTCGCGCTCGCAGACCTTGGAACAGCACTCCTCGAACTTGTCGTAGCACTGCTCGATTGCGGAATCCCGGTCGCGACAGGTGGTCATCACCATGTCATTGGTTTGCTCGATGACGTTGGCGCCGATAGACGAAATAATCGGGACGATGAAGCGGCCGAGTGGGTGCTTGGAGGCGATCATCGTCAAGATGTTGAGCAACGGCACCACCGCGGAAAACAGCTCCGTCAAAGAAGTATCCGAAACACCGACGATGTCCTCGATGGCATTGGAACACTGCTGCGCCTTACCGGTTAGCTCATCGGCCTCGTCGCGCTCTTGCTCAAAGTCCTTCTGTACTCCGCCGAGGTGATCCATCAGGGCATTTCCCGCGATGCTCAGCACCGTTCCCACTAGGAAGCCTTTCAGCCCACCGCCACCGCGGTCAGGCCGGCGTCCGCCCATCGCGGCGGAAGTACCGCGCACCAGTTCCTGTGGCTTGATTCCATCGACGGAACCAATCATGCTGCCCAGCAAATCTAGTGGCGTGCTGGGGCCTGCATAGCTGCCCTGGCTGGCGGCCTGAAACTGGGAGACGGCCTGCGAATAATCCCCTAACAAAGACTTCGTGGTGCTCATCGGACCCCACCGCCAAAGGATGGCTCCACGTGGGTAAGGCTTGCCGCGTTGGCCTCGTCCAAGGCAGAGAATTCCTTAATCTGGGCGCGGGCAGCCTCCGCGGTGGCGGTGATGTTATCCAAGCGCCAGACACCGCGCGAGTGCAGCCTTTCCAACATGGCCTGGATGCGCGCGCCTTGCCCGGCAAAGTCGCGGCCTGCCGCCGCCGGGGAAAAGGCGGGAACATCCGCCATGTGGGCGCTGCGCTGGGCTTGGTTTTCCTCAATCACGCGGTTTAAGCGCTGGGATACATCTTGCTCGTCGAAAAATACGTCAGTCACTGTGGGCACTCCTTGGCCTGCCAAGATTCATTCTTGCCCTTATTGGACTGTCCACAACCGCCTTCGGTTCCCCACTAATTGCAAAAGCCAGCCCACCACGGAAAATTCACCGCACAGGCTGGCTTTTAAATTATGCGCAAAGGCTGCTTATACAGCAGCAACGACAGCTGCAAGACGTCCTGCTACCTTGCGTGCCTGCTCTTCTTCAGCTGCCTCAACCATCACACGGAAAAGCTCCTCCGTGCCAGAAGGACGCAGCAAAACGCGGCCGGTGCTGCCGAGCTCAGACTCGGCCTCAGCGATTGCGTCCTGGACTTCCTGGGAAGCCATGATGCTGGACTTATCGGAAACCGGGACGTTGATAAGCACCTGCGGCAACACGGTCATCACGGAAGCCAGCTCCTGTAGCGACTTACCGGACTTAGCCATGCGAGCCATGATGGAAAGGCCGGTCAGCGTGCCGTCGCCAGTGGTGCAGTCATCCGGCAGCACCAAGTGACCAGACTGCTCACCACCGAGCGAATAATCGCCGCGGTTGAGCTCTTCCAAGACATAGCGGTCACCGACGGCGGTCTCCTTGACCTCAATTCCCTGCTCCTGCATGGCAAGCTTCAGTCCGAGATTGGACATCACCGTTGCAACGAGGGTGTTGAAACGCAGGTCATTTTCTTCCTTCATGCCCACTGCCAGAAGGGCCATGATTTGGTCACCGTCGACGACGTTTCCCTCGGCGTCGACAGCCAGGCAGCGGTCAGCGTCGCCGTCGTGTGCCAGGCCGAGGTCAGCGCCGTGCTCGACGACGGCCGCCTGGGCCTTCTCGATGTGGGTAGAACCGCAATCCTCGTTGATGTTGAAGGCGTTCGGCTTATTGTGGATGGCAATGACCTCAGCACCCGCGTCCGCGTACGCCTTCGGTGCGACCTTGGAGGCGGCGCCGTTTGCTGCATCCACAACGACCTTGATGCCGCTGAGGTCGGTAGTAACGACCTCCGCTAGGTGCTTCAGGTAGCGCTCGCGGCCGTCTGGTGCCTCGGAGATGATGCGGCCCAGCTTGGTGCCCGTTGGACCATGTTCGGTCAGCGTCTCCATGGCGGCCTGGATCTGATCCTCGACGTCGTCAGGCAGCTTCTTGCCGCCTGCGGAGAAGAACTTAATTCCATTGTCCGGCATCGGGTTATGGGATGCGGAAATCATCACGCCCAGGTCTGCCCCATAATCATCGGTCAGGAAGGCAATAGCTGGGGTGGGCAAAACGCCCACCCGCACGACGTCGACGCTACGGGAGGCCAGACCGGAAGCAATAGCAGCATCCAGCATCTCGCCAGAGACGCGGGGATCGCGGCCGATGATGGCCAGGGGCCGCCGCTCGTAGGACTCGCGGTTGGCGGTAAGCACTTCCGCCGCTGCTTGTCCCAGCTGCAGAGCCAAGATTGGGGTGAGCTTCGAGTTCGCAAGACCGCGAACACCGTCGGTTCCAAAAAGTCGAGTCATGGATCCAATTATGCACGTTGGCCCCACCACCACGCAGCATGAGGTAAGCCTTGCGGGGTGCGAAAACGGCAAAAGCCGCTGCCTCCAAAAGGAAGCAACGGCTTGAGCTGTACGTAAGCGAAGGATTAACGCTTGGAGTACTGCGGGGCACGACGTGCCTTGTGCAGACCAGCCTTCTTACGCTCGACGGCACGTGCGTCACGGGTGAGCAGGCCAGCCTTCTTGAGGGCAGCGCGGTCAGCCGGGTTGTAGACGTTGAGTGCACGAGCGATAGCCAGACGCAGAGCGCCTGCCTGGCCGGTCGGGCCGCCACCTGCAACGGTGACCTTGATGTCGAACTGGCCTTCGCGCTCAAGCAGGGTCAGCGGCAGGAGGATGTCCTGCTGGTGCAGCTTGTTCGGGAAGTAGTTCTCGAAGGAACGACCGTTAACGGTGATTTCGCCGGAACCAGCAACGAGGCGAACACGAGCGACGGCGCGCTTACGGCGACCGACGGTCTGGATCGGGCCCTCGTGGATCGGAGCAGCGGCCTCAGCCTCTGCCTCGGTGGAAGTAGCGATGGAATCACCGATGGTGTTGGTGAACTCCTCGGTCGCAGTGGTTGCTGCAGCGATGTCGGCAGCGTCGGCTACGTTGTTGTCAGCGTTTGCGATGTTCTGCTCGGTCATTACTGTGCCACCTGCTTAAACTCGAAGGTCTCCGGCTTTTGACCGGCGTAAGGGTGCTCCTCACCAACGAAGACGTGCAGCTTCTTGATGGAGGCGTCGGAAAGCTTGTTGTGCGGCATCATGCCCTTAACAGCTTCTTCGATAACGCGAACCGGGTTGGTGTCCAGGGACTGACCAAGAGTCATGGACTTCAGGCCGCCCGGGTAACCGGAGTGACGGTAGCGCATCTCGCGCTCGCGCTTGTTAGAGGAAACGTGGATCTTGTCCGCGTTCAGGATGATGATGTGGTCGCCGCAATCAACGTTCGGTGCGAACTGTGGCTTGTGCTTACCGCGCAGCATGTCTGCAACGGTGGAAGCAAGCTTGCCCAGTACCACATCGGTAGCGTCGATGACGTACCACTTGCGGGTGATGTCACCGCTCTTCGGGTGGAAAGTAGACAAAATGACTCCTTGAAAGTCTGTCTGAGGACTGCCGGCCAACGCTATGAATGCCCAAACGCTTTGCTACAGCGGCCGGTGGGGACCTGCAGAAAACGCGCGCTATAAAACAGCGCGAACACATAGGGCTATAACTCTACTCGGGCGCAGCTTAAAACCCAAAACGCCGCTAAAACGCCAAAAGTCCCCTGCCCCACTAAAGGCTGTGGCCAAAAGTAGTGCAAGGAACTTTTCTAAAACACGCAGCTGGTTGCGTTCGCCTCCTGAAAACCCTGCTCTAACGGTGAAATTCTGGGCCCGGCTGCGCGCTTGTGCGCGTGAAAGCTTTTTACCCCCAGCTTGCAGCTGCGCGGCGGTTGACGTCGCTCATTGCGTCGTTGCCCTGCGAGACGGTCTTCGAGATGGTGGCCAGCACGGTGTTGAGCTCCGACGCTGCCTTATCCCACTTAGCCTGTGCTTCGTTATATGCAGCAGCCGACTCGCCTTCCCACGTAGCAACCATCGGCTGCAGGGTGGATTTCAGGTCACCGAGCAGACCGTTGATGCGGCCGGAGGTGGAGTTGATATCAGCGGCAGCGCCGGCGATGGCACCAAATTCGTACTTGATGGCAGACATGCTTTCTTCCTTTTCTTCTTGTCCAGTATTTGCCAATGATGTGTGTTTAAAGCGCGAGGCCCGCGCCGCCGACGTTGCTGAATGCCTGTGCGTTGGTGGCCTCGACGTCATCGAAGTGACGTGCGTTGTCACGGATATTGTCAGAAATCGAGGTCAGTGCCTCGCGCAGCTGCTGCGCCGAGGTGTTGTAGCGCTGCATCAGGTTGTCGAAGGAGACCTGTGCACGGCCGTCCCAGTTAGCTCGTACAGAATCCACTACGCCCTGGAGACGAGTCAGTTCCCCCTGCACTTCATCGTTGGTGGTGTCCACGCGGCCAGCGGTGGCCACCATTACATCGGCTTCAGTCTTGAACAGCTGAGTCATTTCTTGCCCCTCCCTTTGGGCTCAAGTGGTGTGTATTTCCCCCGAAAAAGCCGAGTGCGGCTTTCTCATCTTTATTGGACTGTCCTTTTCCGCAAGCGGTTCCCACAGCGCCAAATTTTTTAGATCTTTTTGACCAGCGATTCCACGGCCATGCGGCAGGCAGCCTTTTGCACCACGTTGGCCTCGTACCTTGTATGACAACCCACGGATAGCTGATGGTCCTTGTCAGCCCACGTCATCCACGCGATCTTGGAACCATCTCCGGGGTCTTCTGTGTAAGAAAGCCGGCCTGCTTCTTCGTGAGCCTCGCCTAGGGCGGGATCGGCCTCGATTTCGGCATGGAGTTCCTTCAAGAGCATGTCGGCTGGCACTGCATAGAGTGGATCGGCTGCAAGCAGAATTCGCAGGTTGGGGTCTTCGCCAGTTGCCGTGACGAGCCCGTCTTTGACCTCCGTTTGAAATCCAAGGGGCAAGACCACGTGCATGCCCTCAACATCGAGTTCTTTTTGGCCCGGCGCGAGTTCCGGCTGTGCCTCATCTTCCGTGTTAGCGCTCATGCTTTCTTTTGCAGAAGCGCTTGGCGATGCCTCCTCTTCCGAAGGCACCGCCTTCGCCGCTGGTGCAGTCTCGGTACTTCGCCCCACTGCCCACCATGAAAGGACAGCGACAATGAGCACGATTGCCGCTATGGAGGCGTAGAAGGGATCGAACCAGCCCGGCAGCGCCACCTTGCTTACAATGCCGTCCTTTTTAACGCGTAGTTTTTCTGGCTTAAGGCTGGTGTTATCACCGGATTCTTCGCCGTTATTTGTTCGCAACATTTGTGCCGGTTGTCCGGCTGAAAATTCAGCGTTTTCTACCGCTTCATTTTCTAGTGGCCCACTCTCTGGTGGGCCGGGTTGCGAGGCAGGCCTCGCAAAGTCTTCTTCCTCACTGGGAGCTACGGATACTCCGGTTACAGCGAGCTGGCGACGCAGAATTTCTGCCGCTTCGAAAGATACGGCGGTACCGGAAATATCAACGATCACCTCGGCGTTAACCTGCGGCCATTGCGGACCGCAGATTTTCACGCATTGTTCCACGACGGCGTTTAACGCCCAGCCTTCGACGATGCCCGTGCCTGGCAGGTCATAACGGTAGACGGTTTCAGGGCCTTCAAAGATGGTGGCAGCATCCAAAATGGTAACGACGAGAGTTTCGGTTTCTGTCCAACCAGTAGCGGGATTGTCGCCGGTCAAGATGGAATTCATGAGTCATTCTCCTGGTTTGGTTCGGTGTAGAGAGATTGGGCAATGCCGATAAGCGCCCCGCGGACGGACCATTGGCCCCGGCCAGCTGGTTGGACCGCTGGCTTAAGTCCGAAAATGGTGCCCTCCTCGCGATCGGAATCGAGAAGGAATACCGCCGGCTGCAGGTCACGTACTGCAGAGAGGAATTGGCTAAACAAGGCGCGCGAGATTCCGCCAGACTTGCGGCTGATGATGAGGTGGAGGCCAATGTCCCGGGCATGCGGAAGCAGCTCAAGGAGCGGCGCCAAAGTGATCTCGCTTATGAGATCAAGGTCCTCAATGACTAGATAGAGCCCCGGCCCCTCCCACCACGAGCGGGCCGCCAACTCGGACGGGGTCACTTCCGCGCCCGGCATTCGGGCTTCCAGGGTGCGTACGGTATCGCTGATGACTTGTTGGCAGGCGGCGGTGTTTGCCGCGTAGGCCGCGACCATCTCAGGGTTGAACTCCCCCAGGTGGGCGCGGCGCTGGTCCAAAACAACCAAGCGGGCTTCCTCACGCGGGAATGCCTCGATTCCACGAACCAGGGTGCGCAGGAAGGTAGATTTTCCGGAGCCTTGAGAGCCCACGCAGACAACATGCGCAGTCGTGTCTGGGTTCCAATAGAGCGGCTCGAGATCCGGTCCACCAATTCCCCATGGGATACCAGCTTCTGCATCTTGAGCGGGTACCTCATCAAGCCTATCCGGCAGCATCTTCAGAGCCGGGGCTGGAAGTGAGTCCGCATGCAGGCGCCCGACGTGAGCGATGTCCTGATTGGCAGTTACCGCAATGAGCATGTTCTCGCCTTCCCCAGTAAGGCCCCGACCCGGTGCGCTCGGCAGTTTTTGTTGGGCTTTTCGGTCGATGAGCGAGTCCATCGCCTCGCCGAGGCGCAGCTCCAATCGTTGAGAAATAAGGTCACGCACGTTTGGCCGCAGGCTGGTCCAACGGTTCGTGCTTACCGCCACATGGATATTGGCTGAGGCACCATCGGCAACGATGCCGGTAATAGCTTCAGATAAATCCTCGTATTCCGCACCAGCCGTACCAATGTGGTGCCAGCCGTCGATGACCAGAAAAGTATGGGTCTCACTTGGACACCGAATATGCCCTGCTACTTCATCCACGATGCGGCGGACCTTTTCGGGTTCTGCACGTCCAGCCACACCGGCGACATGCGGGAGACGCTCCAACGGAGCCAAGTCCCCGCCTCCTAAATCGATGACGTAGAAACGCACCTGCGTAGGCAGGTTCAGCACCGCCAAGGTGCTCACTAGACTGCGCAACGCCATGGATTTACCTGATTGCGGCCCGCCGCAAATGGCTAGATGGCCGCCTTTTTCTGCGAGGTTTACGAGGAGGCGATCCTGGCGCTGGTGATATGGCCTATCGATGATGCCGAGCGCCGCTTCCAGGTTCGGCGGTCCTGCTTGTTCTGCCAATTGCTCGCGGGTATTGCCCACCACCTTGGAAAGCTCCACTACATCAGGCAGCGGCGGCAACCAGATGCGATGTGCTTTCTGCTGACGGCGTTGTGCCTCGCTGGCGGCGGCGGAGACCACAGCGTCGAGAAGCGTTTGCGTATCGTCCACCACCGTCTGCGTATCAGGTTGTGCAGGCTTTGCATCCGCATCCGTATTTTCAGGCCAGCCATTGAAAAAGCTGACTCGCCCGCGCGCGACATGCGCAGCTGCCTCGCCTTCCCCGGAGGAATCGGCAGCCACGGGAATTTGGCGTTCAACCGGCCCCGATACATACGTGGCTTGGAAGCTCACTGGGGCATCGGCATCCGTCTTGAGATAGCCCGCGCCCGGCTGGGCTGGCAGATGATAAGCATCCGTGACACCAAGTACCTGACGGGATTCGGCTGCGGAGAAAGTTTTCAAACCAATGCGATAAGAAAGGTGCGAATCCAACCCGCGCAATCGTCCTTCTTCCAGGCGCTGCGATGCCAAAAGCAGGTGCACATGCAAAGACCTACCCAACCTGCCCACCGCGACGAAAAGCTCCGCGAAATCAGGATGCTGCCCCAATAACTCCGAGAACTCGTCGACCACGATGACTAGCGCCGGCAACGGACCGAATTTTCCAACCGCAGACGCCGAAGCATTGAAGGCATCGACGTTGGCGAAGTTACCCGCCGCACGCAGCAGCTCCTGGCGGCGATTCATCTCGCCGGAGATAGCATCGTGCATGCGCTCTACCAGCGTGGATTCATCCTCCAGGTTGGTAATCACCGCCGAGGTGTGCGGTAGCGAATCACAGCCCAAAAAGGTGGCGCCACCCTTGAAATCCACGAGCACCAGGTTCAACTCGGCCGGTGTATGTGTGGCCGCCAAAGACGTCACGAGTGTTCGAAGGAGCTCGCTCTTTCCGCTGCCGGTGGCGCCGATACATAGCCCGTGTGGGCCCATTCCGCCCTGGGCGGATTCTTTCAAATCGAGAAAGACCGGCTGCCCAGCCTCGTCCAAACCAATCGGCACTTTCAGCCGCTGCTCCCCGGCGCGGCCATGCCACATCCCGCTGGCAGCAAGCTCATCCACATCACGCACCCCGACCAGATCCAGAAGGTCATTTTTGTGCTTGCGAGTCCTAATCCCGCGATAAGAATCTGGCCTGCGAAAGCGCGCTAAGTTTCGGGCAAGCAATAAAGCATCGGGTGCCGAAACCATGTCCGGCACACCGAGAACTTCCTCCCCGGCGGCGGTTACTACCTGTAGCTTTTCATCGACCACCAAGAAGATGCCGTCTTCTTCGGCCCTTTGACCAAGCGGCGTAAAGCGTTGCACTCCTACACAGATATAGGCCGTTATTTCCTCTTCTGCCCAAAGGTCCTCATGCGGTGGGATTGCGGTGGCGTCGACAAGCACGATACGAAAGCGCGCCTTTTTCGGCGCGCGTGCATGGGGCAACCACTTCACCCATTCCCACTGCCCACCGGCCTGCGGATAAACCTCAATTCCCAGCGTTTCCGGGCCATGCGCCACTGCCAAATGCGCCACCATAGCGCGCGCTACCCCAGCGGCATTTTCCCCGCTAAGCCCCAGGTAATTGAAAGCCTGAATCTGTATGACCACCGGCATCTGCGCCAAGGTGCGCAAAGCATTGACCGTATGGCGCACGCTGACCGCACAGACTGGGTCAAGGTCTTCCGTAGCTCCTGAGTCCGGTACGTTGATAGGCACACACAGCGACATCGGGCCAGTTCCCACCCGCACCTCCAATGCATCCGGGGCATCGGCATTGCGCTCCCACATCCGGTAGCTTCCCACCAACGCCGCGACCTGAGCCGGCGCCGGGTTGCGATGTTCCTCATGCGCGCGCTGCGCGGCAGAGACCTCAAGAACCTTCTCCCGCAGCGCTTTCAAATGCCGCAAGTAAGTCCGCCGCGTCTCATCCGGATCCTGGGAGCCACCCTGCGGATTTATCATCATGAACACAGAGGCCAGCATCATGAGTGGGAACATCAAGCTCATCGGGCTAATGCGGCGGCTAGGCCCTGCTCCCAACACCATGAGCGCGACCATGCCCAGCATCGCAGCCACCATGACAATCGGCATGAGCAGCCTAATCAGCGGCACAGGCTGCGGGCGTACGGCCTCCGGAACTGGCTCTGCATCAATGCCTGCCTGCGGAAGCGGCGGAGCCGGCTCGCGAAGTGCGCTGTCTAAAGGTTCGACAATTTTCTCGCGCGAAAGCCCAAGAATGGACATAATTCCCCCCAAAAAATCCCTCCGATTTTTGTGCCGCGCCCACCCGCTTTTCCTGCTTATCTAAACCACGAGGCAGCACCCCCAGCTACCTTCGTGGCTAAACACGCAGACACCAAAATGCTGACTGCGGTGGACACGTTGCCACTAGTAAGCCACAATGTGTGCCTATAGGCAAGGGGGAGAAGGCAAAAGCCAATGATTTTGGCGCCTTCAGGATTCTCGGGGGAGGATTTTTGCACATGAAACATGCGCCAAGCATTGCGCCCACACAATCTGTGCGGCTTACGGTTCGTTTCAACATCGGTGAATTCCGCAAAGAGGCTGACGTTTGTTTGCCCTTAAACGTCAGTATCGGGGAGGCATTGGGCGAGCTTTTGCTGCTTGCCGACGCCCCTATTTTCACCGTCCCGCTCCAAGCCAGCACCGCTGGTGGAAAGACCATTGCGCTCAGCACGGCTCTGGAGCGCACGCCACTGCACGATGGCAGTCTGCTTCTCATCGAGCAAGTCACTGACAAGCCTGCGCCCATCGTGCGCGATGCGGCAGAAGCACTTGCACACGATGCCGCCGATGCTAAACCCGCGCGCACTGCCACGCTGTGGGCAAGTTGTGGTTTGCTCGGCGCCAGCTGCATCATCGCGGCGCTCGCGGGTCTCGCAGCGGCGGCAGCGGCGTGTGCGCTTGGCGCATTCGCCCTCGCGCTATGGACGCGTTCGACGCTTATAACGAGCCTTTTCATCCTTGCTGCTAGCGCAGCGGGCTGGCTGTTTGTTGCGCCCGCGCAAGATGAAATGCCGTGGGGAATATGGGCCGCCTGCGTCGGCGCACTTCTTGCTTTATGTGCCTGCCATATGGCGCGACTCGGCGGAACCCGACTGGCCATATTGACCATCTCCGCCGCGATACTTTTCGCAGTTGGCGCGGCCGGCAGCTATCTACCCGGCGCGCAGTCCGCCGGACTCGCTGGTCCCACAGCCCCCGAGGTTGTACCTGCTGCCGGTGCTGCCTGTTTGTTGCTGGCCATGGTCTTTGTCTTGGCGAACGCCGCCTCACTGTCTACTCACCTAGCCGGGCTCAAGGTCCCGCAACTTCCCACCGCTGGGCAAAGCCTCAACGTCTCCGACTCGGTACAAAGCGACGTCGATGCGCGGGCACAGCGCGCCGGGCTTGCATATGAGGGCATCTGCATCGGCGCAGCCATCGCCGGCATTCCCAGCCTCATGGTTGTAGCAGGAATGCCGTTGAGCCGTTCGGACGCCGTAGCCGCATTATTCGCACAGCTTTTATGCCTGGCCTTAGCCGGTGCCACGGTATTGCATTCCGTGCGGCACGCCCGGGTGGTCTCCAGTTGGGCGCTTTCCACGTGTGCGCTGGCGGCCGGTACCGCCGCTGTGGTGCTTGTGGGACGGGGTTGGCAAGAGCTTGCTCATCCAGCTCCGTGGAGCCTGTGGGTGATGAGCGTGCTTGGGTTCATCATTGTGGCGGCGATGGCCTCTACCCCGCTGTGGTCGCACAAGATTGCAGCGGCTGAGCCCACCACGATTGCCTGGTACGAACGCGCCGAAACCATCGCGGTGGCCGCGTGCTTGCCGCTCGCCGCGCATGTGGCAGGCCTGTTCTTCCTCATCCGCGGACTGGGATAGGCCCAACATGGTGAACTCAAAAGTCGTCCAGAAAAAGCTCGCCGCACTACTGCTAGCGGGATTTCCCTCGGCAGCAGCAATTTCTGCATTTACCGCGCCGACCCTAGCGTCGGCGCGTGAACCCGACGTCGCCTGTGCACAGCCGATTGCCGCAGCGCAGTCACCGCATACCTCAGCGGAGCAAAGCGCATATCGGGCGCGGTTGCATTCCTTTGCCACGGGCGAGGGAATCAAAGTTGCCATCATCGACACTGGTATCAGCCCACACCCGCAGCTGCGTGCTTTGCGCGGCGTGGATGACTTTGTCACGCCCGAAGAACCAGATCCTTTGCGGGACTGCGATGTACATGGCACCGCGGTTGCGGGCGTCATCGCAGGCTATGACATCGGCATTGCGCCGCGGGCGGAGATTTTATCCATCCGGCAAACCAGCGCGCACTATCGGCACCGCGCTGCCGACTCAGAAAGTACCTCCGGCACGCTGGAGACTTTGGCCGCCGCATTAAACCGCGCCTTGGATGAACAGGCCAAGGTCATTAACATCTCGGTGGTTTCCTGCGTTCCAAGCGACGCCGCCGACCGCGTCGACACCCACGATCTCAACGCCGCGCTCCAACGCGCAGAGCACGAAGGAACGGTCATAGTTGCGGCATCGGGCAATGCTTCTTCCGATGGATGCACCAAGGAAGACACCGTCTATCCAGCACAAGCGGATACCGTTCTCGCAGTGGGCGCGCTTTCTACCGCGCACGAGGTCGCGGACTATTCCATTCCTGCCCGCAATGGAGCGCCAGAGCTAAGCGCCGAAGGCCACGTCCCGCTCGCCCTAGCACCGGGTAATCAATGGGCAAAAGCCAAAACCACCGACGGCAAGCAGGCTGCTGAGTTCCACGGTACTTCTTTTGCAGCGCCAGTGGTCACGGGAACCGTGGCGCTACTCGCCCAACGCTATCCGCACGATTCAGCGGCACAGCTGCGCGAGCGTATCTATGCCGCCGCCGAGCCAGGCCACGGCTTCATCGATCCGCTGCAAGCCCTTACCTTTCACCGGGCACAAGACAATGACAAAAACGCTGAGGCAGAAGACGAAGAAAAGACAGTCACCGTCTATCCAGCTGCCGTGCATCGCAGCCAGGCACCAACCCGGCTTATGACTTTGCTTGGCCTGCTCGGCCTTGCTGGCGTGATCGCCGCAACGCTACGGCGCGCCAAGCAGCACTAGGAATTAAAAGCCGGCGCTCTACTCGGTTCCCTCATCGCTGCCCTGGCTCGCCAAGGCGCTTTCGCGGTCTAGAGGAGAGCCCTCCGGCAGCAACCGCAAGATTTCCCACGGGACTTTTGCCTGCGTGGTCGTGCCCAGCGCTTCGACCAGTGCACCTTGTGCCACAGAGTGCCTGATACCCGTCGCCGAAACCACATGGAAACCGTGACCGCTGTCTACTCCTACCCCGCCGGCTTCCAAGCCAGCGAACCGATCAGCAGTGGCCTTGCCGGCAATAGAGACAGTTGCCTCAACCGCGGGGCTCAAGACCGTTGCGCCCAGCTCATCCGCGCAGAGCCAACCACGACCTGGAGACAGGAAATCATATGAATTGGCGGGCAGGTTGAAGGGGAACGCGGCGCCGGAAAGCGCGGCGACTTCGGCGCCATCGACCGATTCGCGCGAGGCGCCCATGCCTGCCAGCATCTCTGCCTGCGTAGGAGTAATCGAGGCCACGCTCTGCTCATCGCCTGCGCCTACGCGCACCCACAGATCATCGCCGGTGTCTAAAATCTGCGGGGTTTGCTCAGGAAAGCGCAGCGGCGGAAGCTCCGCGTAGGCATTCAGCAGATCCTCCGGGATCTGCCACACATAGGAATCATCGCGCACGCCAATGCCGCGGCGTAGCACGCGGCCCTGCGTCGAGGCAGCAGAAGGCAGCTCTACGCGCCCTGCCGAAGTCAATAGCCATTCCTTGCCACCTGTGGAAACCAACGCCGCCTCCGCACTGCGGAGGTGCTCAACCTTGGCGTTGGCCAGTACCACAGTCTCCCCGGGCCGGCTGCCTTCCCCATCAATCGTGGTGGGATTTTCTTTGTCCTCGTCAGCTGCGGCCGCATAACAGGCCGCCCAGCCTTGTGCCGGGGTTGCAGGATCGGCCAAGTAATCTGGGGCATCGGCAATTCCTAGCGGAGTGCCAAGCCGCGCATTGCTCAAGAACTCATTGCCCATGGCCTGGGGCGCCGCCGGCTCTCCCGCGATAAGGCGCGCGGAGGCCAAATTGCTCACCGGATGATAGGACTCATTAACCAGAACGAAAAGCTGGCCTTCCTGCGAGCGCACGATGGGTGCATCGCCCGGATTGGGATTGGGCTGGAGCCACGCGAGCATTCCCGAGCCGATAGCCAGAAACGACACTGCGATGATCCCAAAGATGAGGGCGCGGCGCCGGCTCGCTAAAGGATCATGAATCATGCGAATATCGCCAAGTACCAGGCCATGCTCCACGCGGCGCTGCAAAAATTTATGCCCGGATACCTGTGCTTTCGTCGTCGGCATTGGACGTGACATGCAGAATTTCCCCCCTCAAACAAGGCAGCGCCCCTACTGCCCTAGTTTTGTCATTCCACGCGTTAGCTTAACCCAGCGAAAGCTCATCCGCAGTGCGACGGTCACGGGTCTGCGCAGCACGCGCCGCCAAATCAGCATCTGCCGGATAGTCCACCTGGACCAGGCTAAGCCCCTTTGCCGGCGCTAGCGGAATGTGGGAAGAACGGGAGTTCAAAGCGAGCATCTCCGCGGCAAAGTCGATTCCCCGGGAGCCCTCGCCTACCCGCAAGCAGCAACCCACGAGTGAGCGAACCATCGACCAGCAAAAGGCGTCGGCGCCCACGCGGGCTTCATAAAGCTGCGGCTCGCTCGGGGTAGATACATCGACCCACTCAAAAGACAAAAGGTCGCGAATTGTCGTGGCATGCGGCTTTGCCTTACAAAAGGCGGCGAAGTCATGCAAGCCAACTAACTGCTCCGCGGCTTGCTGCATTGCCTCGATGTCCACCGCCTTCGGCCAGACCGCAGTGTCGCGGGCGCGCGTCGGCAATGCCCCGCGCGGATGCGTCGTGATGCGGTAAACGTAGTGGCGCTCAAGGGCCGAAAAGCGCGCGTCAAAGCCCTCTGGTGCTTGCTGGCAGTCATGTACGCGAACGTCTTCCGGAAGGAGCTTCGCTAGGCGACGCACGAGCTTTACCGGGTCCCCATCAATCGATCGCTGCTCGAGTGCACTAGCTGGAATGTCGAAGTGCGCGACCTGGCCTGCCGCATGCACACCGGCATCCGTGCGCCCTGCCACGGTCAGTTCGACCTCATGGCGCAGGATCATCGAAAGATTGTCTTCGAGAACCTGCTGCACCGTACGCAGCTCGCCCTTCTGCCGGGCCCAGCCATGAAAATCCGTGCCGTCATAGGACAGATCGATACGCAGACGCATGCTTAATTAACTCCCTTGTCCAGGGCCATCACTGTTGAGATCCCAGTCTTGTTTATTGCGCGTCATGCGCAAGCGCATCGGCGGGCGCAGCTTGCTCATCGCGACGTAGCTAGCCCGATCTAAGTGCAGGGTCCGCTTTGCCTTTCGCGCACCCGCTTTGACCATGCGCGCAGATAGGCGAATTCGCGGGTCGATGGGCTGATCTGCGCCTCTGTATTCGAAAACCGGCAGCCCCTTGCCGTAATACATCGACGCGATGCGCGCCAAGAAGGCAACGACAACGGTGATGATCGCGGCGTTGTGCTCACCAACATCAACGTGAAGCAGGCCCATGTAGACGCAGACCGCGAGCAGCGAAATCGAGGCGTAGAACTCGCCAGAAAATACGAGCGGGACGCGGTCCGAAAGCAGGTCACGCAGGATGCCGCCAAAGACACCGGTGATTACTGCCGCTGTTGCTGCAATCAAGAAACCATGGCCCAAATGCAAAGCCTTCTGGGCGCCGAGCACGCTGAATACAGCAAGGCCTAGGGCGTCGAGAAGCAAGAAAAGGTGCCTAAAGTAGTGCATCAAAAATGACATGGACACCGTGACAATCGATGCGGCGAGCACCACTAGGAGATACATCGGCTCGCCCACCCCGGGCAAGGGGTAAGCACCCAAGACAATGTCACGCACCGTTCCGCCGCCTAGAGCAGTAATCGACGCTATGAGCATCACGCCAAACAGATCTAGCTTCTGCCGGCCCGCAGAAAGGGCGGCGGTCATCGACTCAGCGGTAATGCCGATGACGTACAGAACGGAAAACAGTGGAGTCATTTCGAGAGATTTGGGACCTTTCTGCAGTATTAGGAGTATTAGGGTTGTTGCATTTTAGCGACTGCCCAGTTTAACAAAGCCGAATACGGCAAAAGCCGCACCCCTTGCCAGTCTCCCCCAACTCTAACGGGCTGGAAAAGATGGCGCGGCGGTGCGGCCTTTTAAGGATTAGGCAGAACTACTCTGCGGACTCCTCGGAGGAAGCCTCGGTGTTTTCTGCCTGTGCTTCCTCAGCCTTAGCTTCTTCAGCCTCAGCCTGCTTGGAAGCGGCTGCGCGGGTAGCGCGGGTTGCCTCGGAGGTCACGGTCTCCTCGAGAACGAGGGAGATCTGGGACATCGGGGCGTTGTCGCCGGTACGGTTCTCCAGCTTGATGGTGCGGGTGTAGCCGCCCTCACGGCCTTCGAACTTCGGGCCCAGCTCGTCGAACAGGTGCGCAACAACATCCTTGTGCGGGATGAGCTTCAGCACTGCGCGGCGGTCAGCAAGGGTGCCGGACTTAGCCTTGGTGATGATCTTCTCAGCGTAAGGACGAAGCATCTTCGCCTTAGCATCGGTGGTCTTGATTGCGCCGTGCTCGAACAGGCTAGCAGCCAGGTTGCTCAGCAGGTGAGCCTGCTGGGTAGCGGAGCCGCCGAGACGGGCACCCTTCTTAGGGGTTGGCATTATGTACTCCTCGTGTGCGGATAAAGTGAGCGCGCGGCGAGCATAAGCTCGGGCCGCAGGTCAGTGTGGTGCTTTACTCGGAATCGTCCGCAGACGGATCCTTGAAGTCACCGGTTTCTGCGTCGTAACCCTCAAGCTGGGTTGGGTCGAAGTCCTCAGGGGTGTCCTTGAGAGCCAGGCCCAGGTTAGCCAGCTTGATCTTTACCTCGTTAATCGACTTCTGGCCGAAGTTGCGGATATCCAGCAGGTCCGACTCGGTGCACTCTGCGAGCTCACCAACGGTGTGGATCTCCTGACGCTTCAGGCAGTTGTAGGAACGAACGGAGAAGTTCAGGTCCTCGATAGGCATGCTGTAGGCCGCGATGTACTCCGTCTCCTGCGGGGACGGGCCAATCTCGATGCCCTCAGCAGCATTGTTCAGCTCGCGAGCCAGGCCGAAGAGTTCGACCAGGGTGCCGCCGGCGGAAGCCAGGGCGTCGCGGGCAGAAATCGAGTTCTTGGTTTCGACGTCGATGATCAGCTTGTCAAAGTCGGTGCGCTGCTCAACACGAGTTGCCTCGACCTTGTAAGAGACCTGCAGAACCGGGGAGTAAATCTGGTCAACCGGAATGCGTCCGATTTCACCAGAGGTCGGTGCTGCTGGAACGTAGCCGCGGCCACGCTCGACGACGAGCTCCATGTCCAGCTTGGCGGTGTCGTTCAGGGATGCGATGTGCAGATCCGGGTTGTGGATCTCCACGCCAGCCGGCGGCTGGATATCGCCCGCGGTAACAACACCTGGGCCTTCCTTGCTCAGGTACATAACAACCGGCTCGTCAGAGTCGGAGGACAGAACCAAGCCCTTGATGTTGAGGATGATCTCAGAGACGTCTTCCTTCACACCGTTGATGGTGGTGAACTCGTGGAGAACACCATCGATCTTGATGGAAGTTACTGCTGCACCCGGGATGGAGGACAGCAGGGTACGACGAAGGGAGTTACCGAGGGTGTAACCAAAGCCCGGCTCGAGCGGTTCGATGACGAACTTGGAACGAGACGGCTCGATGAATTCCTCGGTGAGCTGAGGACGCTGGGAAATGAGCATTGAATATCTCCTTGTCGACGCCCGCTATTTGACGTCGGTAGAAGGGGTAAAGATTGAGGTTTCGAAGATTCACTCTTCTCCGAATGCCACAAACGGGGCACTCGGTTACTAAGTTTACTTCGAGTAAAGCTCGACGATGAGCTGCTCCTGCAGCGGAACGTCGATCTGAGCGCGCTCGGGCAGCTGGTGCACGAGGATGCGCAGGGTCTCAGGAACAACCTGCAGCCATGCCGGTACGTTGGCATCGACCAGGCGGTCCTGAGCGTCTTCGAACCATTCCATCTTCTGGGAACGCTCACGAACATCGATGATGTCGTACTGCGAAACCTGGAAGGAAGGAACGTTGATCTTCTTGCCGTTCACGGTGAAGTGACCGTGGGAGACAAGCTGGCGAGCCTGGCGACGGGTGTTTGCCAGGCCAGCGCGGTAGACGACGTTGTCGAGGCGGGACTCGAGCAGAACGACCAGGTTGTCACCGGTCTTGCCCGGGCGGCGGTTAGCCTCGGCGTAGTAACGACGGAACTGACGCTCAAGAACACCGTAGGTGTACTTAGCCTTCTGCTTCTCCTGCAGCTGCAGCAAGTACTCGGATTCCTTGATGCGGTTGCGGCCAGCTTGTCCCGGTGGGTACGGGCGGCGCTCGAATGCCATGTCGCCGCCGACCAAGTCGACGCGCAGACGGCGGGATACGCGGGTAGCGGGGCCAGTGTAACGAGCCATTTTCTTACCTCTTCCTTTCCCTTAAACCTTGCGGCGCTTGGTTGGACGGCAGCCGTTGTGCGGCTGTGGGGTTGCATCCGTGATCGAGGAAACCTCGAGGCCTGCAGCCTGCAGGGAACGGATGGCGGTCTCGCGGCCGGAGCCCGGACCCTTAACAAATACGTCGACCTTCTTCATGCCGTGCTCCATTGCCTTACGAGCAGCGTTCTCAGCAGCCATTTGTGCAGCGAACGGAGTGGACTTACGGGAACCCTTGAAGCCAACGTGGCCGGAGGATGCCCAAGAGATAACAGCACCGGACGGGTCAGTGATAGACACGATGGTGTTGTTGAAGGTGGACTTGATGTAAGCGTGGCCTGCGGCCACATTCTTCTTTACGACGCGACGGCCAGTACGACGCGCGCCGGAGCGAGTCTTTGGAGGCATGAATTACTTCTTCTTTCCTGCGATCGTCTTCTTCGGGCCCTTGCGGGTACGAGCGTTGGTCTTGGTGCGCTGACCACGAACCGGCAGGCCACGACGGTGGCGAATGCCCTGGTAGCAACCAATTTCAATCTTGCGACGGATGTCAGCCTGAACCTGGCGGCGGAGGTCACCCTCGACCTTCCAGGTAGCTTCGATTACGTCACGCAGCGCCGACAGCTGATCATCGTCGAGGTTGTCGGTGCGCAGGTCAGGAGAAATGCCAGTCTTTTCCAGCAATTCCTTGGCACGGGTTGGACCGATGCCGTAGATGTAGGTGAGAGCGACCTCCATACGCTTGTTGCGTGGAAGGTCAACACCAGCTAGACGTGCCATGTGGCGTGTCCTTTCGGGTTGTTACGATGGTTTTCTCCCTATCCGCCCCGCTCCATGCAGCACTTCGCCCGGGCCGATGCCGGATCTGTGGGCTACTTACCAGTGCGGGCTCAGGCCATCGCAGCCTGAGGTGGGCTAGACATAGCGCCGCTATGTCAGAGGGTAAGGAGGCTTACAGTGTTTACTTGTAGCGGTAGACGATGCGTCCGCGGGTTAGGTCATAAGGGGACAGCTCTACAACCACGCGATCCTCTGGGAGGATGCGAATGTAGTGCTGACGCATCTTGCCAGAAATGTGTGCAAGAACTTTGTGTCCGTTGTCGAGCTCGACGCGGAACATTGCGTTTGGCAAAGGCTCGATAATACGACCCTCGACCTCGATTGCGCCTTCCTTAGCCATAACCTCTACTTTTCTAGGTGACTTCAAGTGAGTGTCACCTGCATGTTTGGTGTCTACTGCTTGGCGACGTCGCGGTAAATTAGACCGCAAACATACACCAGCGCTTTAGCATACGCTGCGTGCGAGCAATAAACAAACTCCTCTACCTGCGCACTCTTAGAGACACGCGCCAAAGCGGCAATAAAGCAAAAATTCTCCCCGGGGAATTATCTTCCACGGGGAGAATTCTCTTTGAAAGAGATTAAAAGCGTCTGCGCTTTGGATGCTTAGTAGATGAAAACCTTGGAGCCGACTGGCACATCGTTCCAGAAGCGAACAGCATCCTGATGCGACAGGTGGATGCAGCCGTTGGACTCGTAAGCCGGGGAACCCTCGTGGAAGGCGTGGCCGGAGTTGGTGAAGTACATGGAGTAAGGCATCGGCGCGTTACCGAACTCGCGGGAGATCTCGTCTTTGATCTTGCGGTTGATGTAGAAAGTGCCGCGCGGGGTTTCCTGACCTGCCATGCCAGCAGACATCGCAGATGCTACGTAAGAAACGTTGCCGTTGTCCTGCAGCCAGGTGCGCTTGCCGTTCAGGTCAACGCAGACGCGTGCATCCGCCGGGCAAGGGCCGCGGTCAAACTCGTTGCGCTTGCGCTGTGCTTCGGCCTCACGTGCAGCCGCCTCAGCCGCAGCATGTTCGCGTGCAACCTGCTCTGCGTGCGCACGCTCCTGCGCCTCACGTGCCGCACGTGCTTCCGCGTTCTTTTGGTCAATCAGGCCTGGGAAGATAGCGTTGACTGCAGCGTCAACAGCCGGCTGAATAGCATCTGCCGCAGCAGGGTTTAAAACCTTGACCTGATCGAGAATCTGATTACGCGTGTTCCAAGCCTGCTCGCGGGACTGACCGACGAAGTTATCGATCTGTGCGCGGGCGTCCGCGGTCAGGGCATCAATCTGTGCCTGCGCATCGGAGCTCATGGACTCGATGGAAGGAACGGTCTGTGCGGAAGCAGCTGGGGCGCCTGCCAAGACGGAGACGGTCATGACGCCGGCGGTCATAGGGGCAACTAGGGCACGACGTGCCTTAGAGGACACGTTGCGGGGGCGAAGTTTAGACATGGCAACGAGTATAGACCCTCACGTGGAATCCGCATACTCGACGCGACCCCAGTCCTCCCCCGTGATTTTCAGCTAATAGCGACGAGTAAGGATTCGCGGGCCGTTAGCGGTCGCGGCTACGGTGTGTTCCCAGTGAGCGGCGAGGCTGCCGTCAAGGGTGACCACAGTCCAATCGTCGTCAAGCACGGCGTTATCTTCCGTACCCAGGGTAAGCATCGGCTCAATCGCGAGAACGGAACCTTCTTGAATGAGCGGACCGCGGCCCGGCTTTCCTTCGTTCGCGAGATAAGGTTCTTCGTGCATGGTGTGGCCAATGCCGTGGCCGCCGTAGCCATCCACAATGAAAAGATCAACGCCGAACTTATCTTCAGCGCGGTAGGTTGCTTGCTCAAGAGCGTGCGAAACATCCGTCAAGCGGTTTCCCGGGACCATCGCCTTGAGCCCTTCAGCCAAAACCCATGCCGTGGCGTCGTTAAGCGCGGTTGCTTCGGGGGCCAGCTTGCCCACGCCGAAGGTCCACGCGCTGTCTCCTACCCAACCGTCGAGCGTTGCGCCGCAGTCGATGGAGACCAAGTCACCTTCCGCCAACACGATGTCTTTGCCCGGAATGCCGTGCACGATGACATCGTTGACGGAGGCACATATGGAACCCGGGAAGCCCTCGTATCCCTTGAAGGTAGGGGTAGCGCCCAAGTCCCTGATTGTTTGCTCGGCTACTTCATCGAGCTCGAGCGTAGATACGCCAGACGCCGCAGCGGCGCGCACGGCTTGCAATGCTTTGCCGACGATTTCTCCGGCGGCCTGCATCGCGTCCAGTTCACCTGGGGTGCGTGCGGGAATGGTTTTGCTGCGGCGTCTAAATCCCATGGCGTATTACTTGCCCATAGCCTTCAGGGTACGCTCGTTGATTTCCTCAACGGTGCCCTCAGCCTTGACGTTGATGATTTCATCGCCGTAGTGCTGGATGAGCGGGAAAGTCTCGTCGCGGTAGACGCCGAGTCGGGTGCGGATGGTCTCCTCGTTGTCATCAGCGCGGCCACGGGCCAGCATGCGCTCGACGACGACGTCCTCGGAAACCTCGAAGTTGATAACTCCGTCGAGCTTGACGCCCTTCTTCTCGAGCAGCTCGGCCAGAATGCCAGCCTGCTCCACGGTGCGTGGGAAGCCGTCCAGCAGGAAGCCGTTTGCAGCGTCGTCCTGGTTAAGGCGATCTTCAACCATGCGCGCGGTGACGTCGGTCGGAACGAGCTTGCCGGCATCAATGTAGGACTTTGCCTCAACGCCCAGCGGGGTGCCCTCACCAATGTTGGCGCGGAACAGGTCACCGGTGGAGATGTGCGGAACAGACAGCTTCTCGCTCAGGATTGCTGCTTGGGTGCCTTTGCCGGCACCGGGAGGGCCGAGGAGTACGTAACGCATTACTTGAGAAGTCCTTCGTAGTTGGATTGTAGGAGCTGGGACTCAATCTGCTTGACGGTAGTCAGAGCAACCGAGACCATAATCAGAATAGCGGTACCGCCGAAAGCGGAGGTGCCGTTTGCGGAAGAATGGCCAACGCCGAGATCCAGCAGGATATTCGGCAGAATAGCGATCAACGCAAGGTATAGGGAGCCTACGAACAGCAGACGGTTCATTACGAAGCCGAGGTACTGTGCGGTTGGGCGGCCCGGACGAATACCCGGGATGAAACCACCATACTTCTTCATGTTGTCTGCCTGCTCGGCAGGGTCATACTGCACCGAGACATAGAAGTAAGAGAAGAAGATGGTCAGCACGAAGTACAAGACGATGTACTGCCAGGAGCTCGGGGACTGCAGGTGCGCAATCACGTTACGCTGCCACCAGTTATCCGGCACGTTACCGGAACCAGAGTTAACGATCTGGGTGATAAGCACCGGCATATAGATTAGCGAGGACGCAAAGATAACCGGGATAACGCCGGCCTGGTTGACCTTCAGCGGCAGGTAGGTGGAGGAGCCACCGTACTGGCGGCGACCAACCATGCGCTTTGCGTACTGTACTGGGATGCGGCGCTGGCCCTGCTCGATAAAGGTAATGCCAACGACCAACACGATAAGACCCGCGGCGACCATGGCGAAGACCAGACCGCCGTTGTTCTGCATGATGCCCACGCCGTCGGTTGGCAAGCGCGTTGCAATGCCGGCGAAGATCATCAGGGACATGCCGTTGCCGATGCCCTTTTCAGTAATGAGCTCGCCCATCCACATAACGAGGATGGCGCCCGCGGTCATGGTGATGACCAGAACGATAAGGGTAAAGAAGTTACGGTCTTCAGCCAGAACCGGAACGCCCTGGCCCAGCAGCTGCTCGCGGTCCGCCAGGGCCACGATGCCGGAAGACTGCAGCAACGCCAGCGCGAGCGTGAGGTAACGCGTGTACTGCGTCATCTTGGCTTGACCGGACTGGCCTTCCTTCTTCAGCTGCTCAAAGTGCGGGATGACAACGGTCAGCAGCTGGACGATGATCGAAGCCGTAATATACGGCATGATGCCGATGGCGAAGATAGACAACTGCAAAAGCGCGCCACCTGAAAACAGGTTAATCACGGAATACAGATTGCCGGACTCCTCCGTCAGAGAACGCAAACGACCGGAGATCGAAGCGTAATCAACGCCCGGGGATGGAATCTGGGCGCCAATGCGGTAAGCAATAATCATCAAGATAGTGAAGATGATCTTCTTACGCAGGTCGGCGTCCTTAAAAGCCTGCAAAATGGCGGACACTACAAAATCCTCCTGGCCTTCCGGCGCTATCAACATTTAAGGGAAAATAGGTGACAACGCTCGGAGGTGGAACTCATCTGTCCCCTAACATGGGGAAGGTTGAACACTTATGACCATGCAAGCCTACCAGCCACGCGCTATTTAGCCACATTTAAGGTAAGGATTGCCAGCCAACTAATAAGGAAAGCGCCCGCCTCCCGATCACTCGGGAAAGCGGGCGCTTTAATGCTTTAAGTAACGCAGTTGATTACTTGGTTGCGGTGGCGGTGCCGCCAGCAGCCTCAATCTTCTCAACAGCGGACTTAGAGAACTTGTCAGCGGTGACATTCAGCTTGACGTTGATGTCGCCGTTGCCCAGAACCTTGACCGGCTGGTTCTTACGAACCAGGCCTGCGGAGACGAGATCTGCAACGGTGACGTCGCCACCGTTAGCGAATGCCTCTGCGAGGTCTGCAACGTTGACTACTTGGTACTCAACGTGGTTCGGGTTCTTGAAGCCCTTCAGCTTCGGCAGACGCATGTGGATCGGCATCTGGCCACCCTCGAAAGCAGCGGAAACCTGCTTACGAGCCTTGGTGCCCTTGGTACCGCGACCAGCGGTCTTACCCTTGGAAGCCTCACCGCGGCCGACGCGGGTCTTAGGCTTGTTTGCTCCTGCGGATGGGCGCAGGTCGTGCAGCTTGATGATATCAGCCATGGTTTACTCCCCTGCCACTTCTTCGACGGTGACCAAGTGGCGTACCTTCTGAACCATGCCGCGGATGATCGGGGTGTCCTGCTTTACAACAGACTGGCCGATCTTCTTGAGGCCGAGAGCCTCAATGTTCTTGCGGTGATTCGGCTTGGTACCCACCAGGCCCTTTACCTGAGTAATCTTCAGAGCCATTGCTTATGCCTCCTGACCTGCGCGCTTACGCAGCATCTGGGCCGGAGCAACCTCTTCGAGGGACTTGCCACGACGTGCGGCAACCTCTTCAGGGCGAACCAGCTGCTTGAGGCCGTCCACGGTAGCGCGGACGACGTTGAGGGCGTTGTCGGAGCCGAGGGACTTCGACAGAATGTCCTGCACACCAGCGCACTCGAGCACCGGACGTGCAGCACCACCGGCAATAACACCGGTACCAGGTGCGGCAGGCTTCATCATGACGATGCCAGCTGCGTCGCGACCCTCGACCGGGTGGGTGATGGTGCCGGCGATCATCGGGACGCGGAAGAAGTTCTTGCGAGCCTCTTCTGCACCCTTCTGAATTGCGGCAGGGACTTCCTTAGCCTTGCCGTAGCCAACGCCAACCATGCCCTGGCCATCGCCTACGACGACGAGAGCGGTAAAGGACATGTTGCGGCCACCCTTAACGGTCTTGGAGACGCGATTGATGGTGACTACGCGCTCGATGTACTTATCGCGCTCGTTGTCCTGCTGATTACGACGATCGTTGCGACGACCGCCATTGTTGCGGTCGTTATTACGACCGTTCTCGGCGGAGCGTCCGCCGTCACGCTTTTCACGGTCCGACATTAGGCGTTCCTTCCGTTGATGTTTCCGTTTGCCATGATCATTAGAACTTCAGACCACCTTCACGAGCTGCCTCTGCGAGAGCGGCAACGCGACCGTGGTACTTGTAGCCAGCACGGTCGAAGACAACTGCCTCGATGCCAGCAGCCTTGGCGCGCTCAGCGATCAAGGCGCCAACCTTTGCGGCCTTTGCCTTCTTGTCGCCCTCGAGCGCACGAACGTCAGCTTCCATGGAGGAAGCTGCGACCAAGGTGTGGCCAGCCAGGTCGTCGATGACCTGGACGTGCATGTGGCGGGAAGAGCGGTGAACGACCAGACGCGGTGCCTCAGGGGTGCCGCGCAGGGTCTTACGGATGCGGAAGTGACGGCGTGCGCGTGCTTCGCGACGGCGGGAGGAGATGTCCTTGCCGATTGGGGTGCGCTTTGCGTTTTCAGTGTAAGCCATTGCTTACTTACCCGTCTTTCCGACCTTGCGGCGGACCTGCTCGCCTTCGTAACGAATGCCCTTGCCCTTGTAAGGATCGTCCTTACGCAGGCGGCGAATGTTAGCGGCGACCTGTCCGACCTTTTGCTTGTCAATACCAGATACGGAGAGCTTGGTTGCGCCATCCACAGCGAAGGTGATGCCCTCCGGAGCCTTGATGAGGATCGGGTGGGAGTAACCCAGAGAAAACTCGAGGTCGCTACCCTTCTGCTGAACACGGTAGCCGACACCGAAGATTTCCATCTTGATGGTGTAGCCCTCGGTCACGCCAATAACTGCGTTGTTGACGAGAGAGCGAGACAGGCCGTGCAGAGCGCGGTTCTTGCGGTCATCATCTGGACGGGAAACCGTGATTACGGAATCCTCGACTGCGATGGTGATTGGCTCTGGCAGAACGACGGTCTGGGTACCCTTGGAACCCTTAACCTCGACCTCCTGGCCGTTTACCTTGATTTCAACGCCGGATGGTACGGCGATTGGTGCTAGACCGATACGAGACATGTGTCAATCCTCCCTTACCAGACGTAGGCGAGAACTTCTCCGCCTACGCCCTTCTCCTGAGCCTGACGGTCGGTCAGCAGACCCTGAGACGTGGAGATGATAGCCACGCCCAGGCCGCCAAGGACCTTCGGCAGATTGGTGGACTTTGCGTACACACGCAGACCCGGCTTAGACACGCGACGCAGGCCAGAGATGGAGCGCTCACGGTTGTTGTACTTGAGGGTGAGCTCGAGCTCGCGGCCCTCAACGGAGTAGTCAGCGATGTAGCCTTCCTGCTTCAAGATGTCGGCGATGTTTGCCTTGATCTTGGAGGTCGGCATCGACACGGTGTCGTGGTGCGCATGGCTTGCGTTGCGCACGCGCGACAGCATGTCGGCGATAGGATCAGTCATGGTCATGTGAGTGACCGTTACCTTTCTCGTTGCGGTTCCCGTACCCACCAAAGCGTTTTCCGTGTGATTTCGGGCTACTCACGCTCCTCACGGTCAATACCGTAAGGCGCTCGCCACCCTTTGATACATACAACGGGCCGCCGAAAACGGCGGGGGGCCTACAACAAAGTTGATGATGTTCAGTTCTTGATTCAGGCTCTACGTTTCTGCAGCTTGTAGGGCTAGATTTCATTTGCCATCTGGGCACACTACAGCCTCGACGTGAGTCCGAACTGCAACACTACCCGCTAACCTGCAGTTTTCCAAATCTTTTTTAGCGTCGAAGCTGCATGTCACTCTCGAGGACTAGAGTGGCCGTCATGACTGCAGAAAATGACCCTATCCACTCCGCCCACCAGTGGTTGGAGGAAGCGGCAGAACTAATCGGCGTCGACAAGCAAGATGCCACTGCCTTGACCCGTGAGCTGCTCGACCTTACCCGCGACGTCGCACACAGCACCTCGCGCCCGGCCGCTCCCCTGACGGCATATTTGGTTGGGTTGGCCTCGCGGGACTCGGACGAGGCGCGCGCGAACATCGCCAAACTGCGGACGGAGCTGAACTAGTGGCGGGCCGGGCAACAAAGTCCTTTGCTGTTACCAAGGTTCACTTGGATGGCACGGAGGTAACCCAGGTGGATACCCGCGCCGACATCGTCACTGGCGAGGAGCCGCTGGAGATTCGTGTCGGCGGGCAGACCCTGACCACCACCATGCGCACTCCGGGCCATGATATTGAGCTAGCTCATGGCTTTTTGCATTCTGAGGGCCATATCGCCACGCTTGCCGACGTCTCCGAAGCCCGCTACTGCGCTGGTTCCACCGTGGACGGTATGAACACCTATAACCTGCTGGATATCGATCTGGCCCAGAAGAATGTCATTGGGCTAAAAGATCTGCGGCTTACGCTCACCAACTCCGCGTGCGGCGTATGCGGCACCAGCTCCATCGAGGATTTAAACAAGAAATCGCGCTACGCGCTCCCCAACATCCAGATTGACCCAGCCGTGGTTGCGCAGCTGCCCGAAAAGCTGCGCGCCGAGCAAAAGCTCTTCCGCAAGACCGGTGGTATCCACGCCGCCGGCGCATTCACCTTAGACGGCAAGCCCATCGTTGTGCGAGAGGACGTCGGCAGGCACAACGCAGCAGACAAGGTCATCGGGCACCTGCTCCTTGAAGATCGCCTGCCCGCAGACGACCTTATTTTGGTTATGAGCTCCCGCGCCAGCTTCGAGCTTGTACAAAAGGCAGCAATGGCCGGGTTCGGTATGCTCGTTGCTGTTAGCGCGGCTTCCTCGCTCGCTGTGGAGACTGCCCGGGAGACTGGCATGGCTTTGGTAGGGTTTGCCCGCGGCGATCGTTTCAACATCTACGCAGGTGAACTCAAGCCAGGAGAACTCAAGCGATGAGCAACCACTCTTCAAAAAAGATCCGCAGTACTGGGGAACTCATCGAGTTCCTTGCTGACGCCAGCATCAGCCCCGAGGTCGCGGCCTTACGTCCCGACTACCGCGCGCTGCTCATCGCCGTCGATGGCATCACGCCTGCGCCTTCCGACGCCCACTCGGAGCAGCTCTTGCGCAACGCCGAAGACGTTGCCCGCGCACGCTTGGGCAAGTGCGCCGTCACGGACTTCCCGCACATCGCAGCATGGCGCAAGGCTTATCAAGGATTCGGCGCGAAGCCATCGCGAACCCGCAACAGCACGGAGGCGCTCATACGCCGCGCGGAAAAGGGGCTGCCTCGCATCAACCGCCTCACGGACATCTATAACTCGCTGTCCGTGACTTACGAGATCCCCTTCGGCGGCGAAGACCTGAACGCCTATGTATCCGCTCCACAGCTGGTGCGAGCTACTGGTGCTGAGAACTTCGCCACTATGGACAAAGGCGAGCCTGTAACCGAGCATCCTGAACCGGGCGAGGTGGTCTGGCTCGATGCGAACGGGGTCACATGCCGCCGCTGGAATTGGCGCCAGTGCACCCGCACGGCGCTGCACGACGACACCACTGCGGCGCTGTTCATCCTCGATGCACTGGAACCTGTCGACGACGTCGAGCTGCGCGCTGTGGGTGAAAACCTAATCGACGAGCTCCGGGAGTATTCCTCGGAACTCGTCGTTGCAATGCGCATCCTGCGCGCAGAAGATAATGATTAGTCGCGGTAAGCCTCAGGGCCCTTGTTGAGCCAAGCGTAAACGCCACCAATGAGGAAGCCGCCGCCGATGACGTTGCCCACCCAAACCAGCGACCAGTTGGTGAGAACAGCGCCCAGGGTAAAGCCATCCGGCAGTGGGTTAGAGCAGAAGAAGGTCAGCGTCATCAAGCAGAAGTTTGCGATGACGTGCTCGAGGCTAAGGCCCACGAAGCAGGCGATGATCGGCACGATGACGAAGAACTTCGAGACGATGTCCTTGGCAAAGACAGCACCGACGATGGCCATGTTGACCACGAAGTTTGCGAGGATGCCCTCAACCAGCAGGCCGCCTGGGCCCTTTTCTAGTTTGCCCATGGACAGCGTTGCGATGAGGTGCGATGGGTCAATGTGCCCCAGCTTCGCGGAAACACCCATGGCAGCGGCGAAGAGTACGGCACCAACAAAGTTGAAGAATGTGGTGACGATGAGCAGCCAAAAGCCCTTGCCCCAGCCCACCTGTTTATTGATGGCACCGTAGACGACGTACATCATGCTGCCGGTAGCAAGCTCCGCGCCGAGGATGACGATGGCGAAAAGTCCAAGGCCGAAAAGCATGGCGAAGACTGGTGCACCCAGGCCCTTTGCGTGCTTGTCGACGGCCTGACCTACGACGGCCGCGAAACCGGTACCGATGGCGAGATAGACGCCGGCCAGGATTGCACGTACCGCGAAGCGGGCGAAGGACTCGTCGAGCAGAGTCACTTTCTTCTTAATTGCTGCTGCAGCAGATTCGTTGAGAGACACGAAGCTTCCTTTACCTAGAGTTATAACTGCGATAACACTACAGCGAAGTTCCAGGCTGCGCCAACAACTTTATGCCCACCACACGTGGGTATTTTCCGCGGTTATTGTTGCTAACGCCTGCCAAGGATTAAAGTTAGTTAGAAAATTCACTTACTTTTAGAACCCACCTCCCTCACCCCCTGGAGCCGCCGCCCATGCCCCCGCGTTATCCTCACGATCTGCCAGATCACAGCGCAGATCACACGCGCCCCCGGGCAGCCAGGACCAGCAGCACCAGCGCCAGTACACAGCGCCGCCCCATCAATAGCAGACCCATCGATACCCGCCGCGCCGGCAACGGCAACCCCGACGGCGAGCGCACCTACGTGCGGCGCACTCCCCCAACGCCAACGACGCCGAGGCCACCAACATCAGCAGCGGCAGCGCCGAAGCCACTACCTAACCGCCAAAAGCGCAGCCCCCAGCCAAAGTCGCAAAGCACGGGTGGCCGCCACCGCGCGCCAGAAACGACCACGCCGGCGCTCCATACTCGCGCGCTGGAATTGTGGTCCAGCTCGGGCAAGTTCCGTATTACGGTTGGTGTCCTTGCAAGTGCGGTCCTTGCAAGTGTGGCTCTTGCCGCCACGATGCATCACGTGGTCGATCCTCCTGAAGGACTAGAAAGCAACCAAGTCCCTGTGGCAGCTGCTCCAGTCATTGAGCCCTCCGCCGCAGTTGAGATGTTCATCCCTGCAATCGAGGTCCATGCCGAATTTGAAGATGGCTCCTGCCGCGTCAAAGACGGCGCGATTAACCCGGATACGATGACGGAGGCCTGCACTTATACCGCTGCGGACCGTCCGTATTCGCTGCCAGGCACTAATGCGCCAGACATCACCGTCATCGCCGGACACACCGGCGCCGGCGTTCCCGGTGTCTTCAACAACCTCTACGACGGCGGCGCAAACAAGCACAAGGTCGCCCTCGGCGACAAGCTCTACCTGCGCACTGCAAACTCCGGCGACAACTGGCTGGTCTACAGCGCCACCGACATGCACGACCCAGTAAAAGAAGGCCTCGCCGAAGACACCACAATCTGGGGCGAAGGCCCCATGCCAGGCCGCCTTCTCACCATCAGCTGCATTCAGCCGCTCAACCTCCTTGAAGCCTCCGTGCGCAATGCAGTGGTGGGCTGGCAATTTGAAGGTATAACTACTTCAGACGCTACCGGAGTAGAAGCACCATTAGATGTCCCCAACGGTCAATCGATGGGTTAGGAATAGTAAAAGCCCCAAAACCCGTTTAAGTCTAATGTCCCATTGTTCCCTTGTGCTCGCTGCTTAGGGTTTATAAATGCAAACTTCCAAACGCTATGAGACTATGACCACTAAAGAAAAGTATTTTCATAGAAGAGGGATTTTGCTTGACTAGTAAGAAGTTCAGAGCACCGCGGACAGAATTGACTCTCGCCTTGCTCGGAATTGTCCTTATTTGCCTAGGAAAAATTCTGTCAGCGGGTGTTCTTGGAGTAATTGGTATTCCACTACTCGTAGTATCGCTGCTCGCAGCGCTCATGACTTTGGGCCTCTCGCTACTGAGCTCCAAAGGCCAATTCATCGGCTTGGCTTTCGGCGCTATCCTCACTGCATTCGGCCTGTGGTATGGACTTAGCAAGGCCGGTGACGCAGAGATTTTCTCGCCTGCACTTCTTGGATACGTGGGCGGCGCGATGATGCTGTCCACGTTGCTAAATATCCTCAAACGTTCAAAGGACACTCAAGGTTAAGACACCTAAAACAGCATCACCCATAAAGCGAAACGCCCCCACCAAAAGGTGAGGGCGAAAAGCTTAAGCCGCTTTACTTGAACGGGAAACCGAGCTCCTTGAGGAGGCGGCGGCCTTCTTCGTCGTTGGTAGCGGTGGTGACAACGGTGATGTCCATACCACGTGGGCGGTCAACCTTGTCGATGTCGATCTCGTAGAACATGGTCTGCTCGGTGAGACCGAAGGTGTAGTTGCCGTGGCCATCGAACTGCTGATCGGACAGACCGCGGAAGTCGCGAATACGCGGCAGCGCGATGGTCAGCAGGCGGTCCAGGAACTCCCACATGCGGTCGCCACGCAGGGTGACGCGGGCGCCGATTGGCATACCCTCACGCAGCTTGAAGTTCGCGATGGACTTCTTTGCGCGACGCAGCTGCGGCTTCTGGCCGGTGATCGCGGTGAGGTCCTCGAGAGCGCCGTTGATCAGCTTGGAGTCACGTGCAGCGTCGCCAACACCCATGTTGACAACAACCTTGGTGACACCTGGGATCTGCATGACGTTGTCGTAGTTGAACTCGTCGTTCAGGGTCTTCTTGATTTCCTCGCGGTAGCGGGTCTTCAGACGCGGAGTGTAGTTCTCGCTCATGATTAGATGTCCTTCCCGTTGCTACGTGCGATGCGGACCTTCTTGCCGTTTTCATCGAAACGGTAGCCCACGCGGGTCGGATTGCCCTCGGAGTCAACGATTGCAACGTTAGAAACGTGGATCGGAGCTTCCTGGGTAACGATTCCGCCGGACTCGGCGCCACGCTCGGTAGCGGAGTTAGCAACGTGCTTCTTCACGCGGTTGACGCCCTCAACGAGGACCTTATCGCGCTTCGGGTATGCTTCGATGACCTTGCCCTTCGCGCCCTTGTCAGGACCCGAAATAACAATCACCATATCGCCCTTATGAATCTTCATAAGACTAGATCACCTCCGGTGCGAGAGAAACGATCTTCATGAACTTCTTGTCACGAAGCTCGCGAGCAACTGGGCCGAAGATACGGGTACCACGTGGCTCGTTGTCGCCCTTGAGAATGACTGCAGCATTCTCATCGAAGCGAATGTAAGAACCGTCCGGACGACGGGTCTCCTTCTTTGCACGGACGACGACAGCCTTAACGACGTCACCTTCCTTAACGTTGCCGCCTGGGACGGCATCCTTGACAGTGGCGACGATTACGTCGCCGATGCCAGCGAAGCGTCGAACGGAGCCACCGAGAACGCGGATGCACAGAATCTCACGTGCACCAGAGTTGTCGGCGACGCGCAGACGGGATTCTTGCTGAATCACTATGGGTCTCCTGACCTGGATTGATGTGCGGTAAGATTTCCGTCCTTACCGCACGCGGTCTACAAACTTGCGATGCTCAAGCCTTGACAACGGATTACACCGAAGGGTCTCGGACCGGCGGTTCGGAAACGCACCGCTACGGGCCGACCAGCTTTTGCAACCTATACATTCAACCACACGCCAGCACCCTTACCAAAACGCTGCTCGACGGCTGTCGACGCCCATTACGTTGTTAGCAGTTCCACCCCAG
>NZ_KV800713.1:6701-23763 GCF_001810285.1 Corynebacterium sp. HMSC071F07 | reverse complement strand
CCCCAAATCGACACGGTATCGCGCACGGTTGAGAACTCCACGCAAGTGACGTTTAGGAACGACTCAAAATAGTTTCCCGAAGTAAAAGCGCGACATGCGGTTGCACTCCGGGAATGCCCCAAGACCTCCTGCTATGGTGCAATTGTTAACTACTGTGACAAATGTGATTACTGCAGGAGCTCAACATGTCACCATCTTTCTCCCGTCGCGGCCTCTTAAAGGTCAGCGCTCTCGCCCTGACCGCAGGCGCCATCGGTTCTGCCGTTCCGAATGCAGCGGCGCTTGGACCGGTGCGCGGCACCATCATCGACTTCGCCGTCGGTGTTCCTTCCGCCGCAGGCATCAAGCGCGCGGGCCATCTCGGCGCCATCCGTTATGTTTCCAAGCGTCGCCCCGGCGCCGAATCCTGGATGACCGGCAAGCCCGTCACCTTGCAGGAAACCAAGGCTAACGCCGCGCAGGGCTTGGCGACGGCCTCCATCTACCAGTTTGGCCGTGCCGAAACCGCCGATTGGAAGCAAGGTGCCGCAGGTGCAGCCATCCACGCCCCGCAGGCTATTGCCCTGCACAGGGCAGCAGGCGGACCGACCAATCGCCCGATTTACATCGCGATTGACGATAACCCCACCCGCGCCCAGTACGACCAACAGATCAAGCCTTACCTACAGACCTTTAGCCGCCTGCTTTCGGCCGCGGGCTACCAGACCGGCGTATACGGCAACTACAACACGATCGAGTGGTGCGTGCGCGATGGAATCGGCTCCTTCTTCTGGATGCACGATTGGGGTTCGAACGGCAAGATCCACCCGCGCACCACGATTCACCAGCTGCCGGGCAACATGCAGCGCACCATCGACGGCGTGACCGTGGACATCAACGAGGTCTACGCCCGCGACTGGGGTCAGTGGATGCCGGGCCAGAAGGCCCCGAAGGCACCTGCTGCACCAGCCAAGCCTTCCGCACCGAAGCCGGCCGCACCGGCACAGCCGGGCAACATCCCGGGTATCTCCCCGCAGTCTTCTGATGCGATGGGGGCGCTTAGCTCCCAGGTAGAGCACGCGGTGCCAGGCATGCGCCTGCCGCAAGTAAACCAGAACGGCATCTCCTACGGCGGCTCTTCCGTCTCCCAGGACCAAATCAAGGGAGCCATCGACCTAGCCTCTACTATTCAGAACGCTTTGAAGTAGCGCTTTCAGATTGAGCCGACGAGGTCGGCTCTTTCTTTTTGTCCTTTTTTTTTTTTTCGCTCTTTTTGCCGGCGTCGGTAGGCTCCTTGCTCTTATCCCCGCGCTTGGCCTTGCCACCGTCTTTGCTCTGGTCCTCATCAGAGCCCTTCTTCTCGGACTTCGGCAGAGTCGAGGTCACGGTGATGGTCGTCTTGGAGGCAGGCGTAGAAGGCTTCGAAGGACTTACAGGAGCAACGCTCTCACCGTTGAGCGCCTTTTGGTAGCGGTCAGTGCCCTTACGCAGGTTGCTGCCCGTTACCTCGTCTTTTACAAAGTCCGTGAGATCATCGGCGCTGCCATAGGTGGTAGCTGCAACAACGAAGTTCTTGCCAAAGGAAACCGAAGAGTGCAAGGTCTTGTCATTTGACCAGCCCCACTTGGTGCCCACTACATTTTGCAGTTTCGCCGTGCCGTAGTCCTGCTCGTATCCGTCTTCCGAGATGGGATCGGCGTGGGCCATCGCCACCAGGACCGGGGGGGGGGGGTTATCTTCCTTCAGCTGCACCACGAAGCGCACCACGTCATACATGGAGGTCACCGAGGTGCCCCATTGATCACCGGCCTTCGTGGCCTGCAATCCATATTCCTTTGCCACGGAGTCAATGGAATTCGGGTACTTCTCAAAGAGATCTTCTGCGCTTGCATCTGAGGAGCTGGCGATCATATCTAAGGCTTCGTATTTATCCTCGAAGCTTCCCTTTTCTAGCACGTAGGTCGCGATATACAGCTTGATAAGGCTCAATGCCGGGCGCGGCTCATGCTCATTTGCCGTTGCCATACGCATTCCATCACCGATGCGGTAGTAGCTCAGCTGCTGGTCTTCATTACCCGCGAGGAACTGACTGACGTCATCGGGGACGTCGGAAAGCGCAGGCTCCCCCAGCTCATGCCGAAGGTCGGACGCAGACGCATTGCTTGCCGACGCCGAGGCGGCCTTACTATCGTGCTGCTGCGACGGTGTACATGCGCACAGTAGGCCGCCGGCGAGTGAAAACGCGGCGAGGGCGGTACCGACCTTCATCGGCACCGCCTTCGTTTTAGACAAAGAATCGAGCACGCATTAGATAATACTCAGAACTCTGCCAGGTTTAGTGGTTGACTGGGGCCTCCACGCCAACGCCGGTCAGAGACCGTACCTCCATCTCTGCGGACAGATCCTCAAAGTCATCCGGCGGGGTCAGGATGGAAACCAACCAGCCTGCGATGAATGCCAGCGGAATGGAAACCAGGCCCGGATTCGACAGTGGGAACAGCGCCCAATCCGCGTTCGGGAACATCGAGGTCTCAGAACCGGATACTGCCGGGGAGAAGAAGATGAGCAGCAGGCAGGAGATGACGCCGGTGTACATGGACGCCACCGCACCGGCCGTGTTGAAGCGACGCCAGTAAAGCGAGTACAAGATAGTCGGAAGGTTTGCAGAAGCCGCGACGGCGAAGGCAAGAGAGACCAAGAACGCGACGTTTTGAGTCATGGCCAGAATGCCCAGGATGATGGCGGCGATGCCGAGGACTACGACCGTAACCTGCGAGACACGGACCTGCTCCGCCTCGGTGGACTCTCCCTTACGGATAACCGCGTGGTAGATATCGTGCGCGATGGATGCAGACGCGGTAATCGCCAGACCTGCAACTACTGCCAGCACCGTGGCGAATGCAACCGCCGAGATTACAGCCATGAATACCGAGCCGCCGAGTTCTAGCGCCAGAAGCGGAGCTGCGGCATTGGCCCCGCCCGGCGCGGCCAGGATGCGGTCCGGGCCTACGAGTGCCGCGGCACCGTAGCCCAGGATGAGGGTCATCAGGTAGAAAGCGCCGATGATGACGATGGCCCAGGTCACGGAACGGCGCGCCTCAGTTGCAGTCGGAACCGTGTAGAAGCGCATGAGCACGTGCGGCAGGCCGCCAACGCCGAGCACCAGAGCGATACCGAGGGAAACGAAGTCCAGCTTGGTGGTCAAAGTCTTTCCATACTTTAAGCCTGGTTCCATGATTTGAGAAGCTTCGTAGCCCTTCTCTTGGAGGTAATCCGAGCCCGCATGCATATCGACGGCGTCGGAGAACAAGGTGCTAAAGCCGCCCTTCACCGCAATGAAGGTCATGATGCACATCGCCACGACGCCGGTGACCAAGAGGACTGCCTTGATCATCTGCACGTAAGTAGTGCCCTTCATACCGCCCACCAGAACGTAGACGATCATCAAAACACCCACGATGCCAACCACGACCGCCTGCCAGGTGTAGTCATGGATATCCAAAAGCACCGACACCAGGGAGCCTGCGCCGGCCATCTGCGCAATCAGGTAGAAAAGCGAGACAAAAAGCGTAGAGATGGACGCCGCCACGCGCACTGGACGCTGCTTCAAGCGGAAGGACAATACGTCCGCCATGGTGAAGCGACCGACGTTACGCATCGGCTCGGCGACCAGCATGAGTGCCACCAGCCAGGCCACGAAGAAGCCGACAGAATACAAGAATCCGTCATATCCGTTGAGAGCGACCGCGCCGACGATACCGAGGAAGGACGCGGCAGAAAGGTAGTCGCCGGAAATGGCCAAGCCATTCTGGCGGCCAGAGAAGGTGCCACCGCCGGTGTAGAAGTCCGAGGCCTTCTTCGTGGTCTTTCCTGCCCTTAAAACCACCCACATGGTGATGACAAGAAACGCACCAAAAACGGCGATGTTGAGCACCGGGTTTCCGGAGCCTTCTTGCGCCGCCTCAGCAGCTAGGTTGAAAGTCAGCATAATCTATCCCTCCAATGCCTCACGAATAGCTACTGAACGCGGCTCAATTTTCTTGTTGGCGTACTTGACGTAGATCCACGTAATCGCGAACGTGGTGACAAATTGGGCGATACCGAATACGAGCCCCACGTTCCACCCACCGCCAATTTCGGTGCCCATGAATCCAGGCGCAAAGACGGCAGCCAACACGTAGATGACGTACCACAGGAAGAAGGCAACGGTCATCGGGAAAGTGAAGTTACGATATGCACCGCGTAACTGCTTAAACTGCGGGCTATCGCGCATCTCGATGAAGTCCTGCGCTGTCGGTTCGCGGCGCTCGAGCATCGAGGTAGGTGCGCTAGTCATGTCGCTCTCCTTGGGTTCTCAAGATTCCACACGAAAGTGATTAATGAACCACACGAGATAGAGATAGTGTGATGAATCACGTTTCGCCTTACGAGTAAGTTACCCAATTCACATTGCGAGGTTGTAAAGCTTGCCAATCGATTTTTGATTAGCAAGCCTTAGCTACCCCCTAACCCCATTGCTTACTGCACTTTTTAAAGCGTGAAAAGTACCCCCATTTCTTTCAACGCCCCAGTTTGCAAAGATTGCGAAAGTCCACATGGCCAAGAAAAGGCGGCAGAAAACAATGCCGTTCCCTGCCGCCTCTAGGCCGTTCTCTGAGGGCCGAAAGCCCGCTTTAACGTTCAGCCCGGAAACTCACGCGGGTCCTTGTACAAGCGCCCGGCCGCGCCGTTATCGAGGGCATCGATTGCCGCAATGTCATCGTGGCTAAGCTCCAGCTGAGCGGCCGCCAAGTTCTCCTCGAGGCGCTCACGCTTGGTGGATTTCGGGATTACGGAAATCCCCTTGGCTAGAAGATAGGCGATTGCTACCTGTCCCGGGGTTGCCTCAAGGCGCTGCGCCACATTCTTGCTCTCCGCATTGTTAAGGACCTCTCCCCTCGCCAGCGGCGACCATGCCTCTGTAACAATGCCATGTTCATCATGGAATTCTCGCAACTCCGGCTGGGTAAACCCCGGATGCAGCTCCACCTGGTTCAACACTGGAACGATACCCGTTCGCGCGATGATCTCCTGCAGCGTTTCCTCGTAGAAGTTAGCCACGCCGATGGAAGCGATCTGCCCCATGCCCTGCAGACGAGCCATCTCCTCAAAGGTCTCCACATAGAGTCCAGCCTGTGGCCACGGCCAGTGGATCAGGTAGAGGTCTAGGTAGTCCAGCTGCAGCTTCTTCAGCGATTCAGTAAATGCTGCGTCTACCCCCTTCGCCCCATGGCTGTCATGCCAGACCTTGGAGGTGATGAAGAGCTCATCACGGGTGACGTCACCGGCGCGCATCGCATCATTTAGGGCCTGGCCTAGCTCTGCCTCGTTCTCATACAAGGTGGCAGTATCGAAATGGCGGTAGCCGAGCTCGATGGCTTCACGTACTGCCGTGATACATTCCTGACCCGTCATCTTGTAGGTGCCCAGACCAAGCTGTGGCATCTCGCGATCATCATTAAAAGAGATAAATGGGACACTCATGGTTCCATTGTGCACGAGTTTCGCCACGCGTGACGCCGAAAAATTCAAGTTCTTGTGCCCACAAAAAGAAACTCCACCTTCTGCCCTAGCAATACGGGGGCAAAAGGTGGAGCCAAAAGAAACGTTATTTACGCACGCAGCAGGTCGATAACGAAGACCAAGGTGCGTCCAGCAAGTGGATGCGCTCCGCCAGCTGGGCCGTATGCCTTCTCCGGAGGGATGATGAGCTTACGACGGCCGCCCACCTTCATGCCCGGGATACCTTCCTGCCAACCTGCAATGAGGCCAGTCAGCGGAAACTCGATGGACTGTCCGCGACCCCAGGAAGAGTCGAATTCCTGGTTGTCCTCATACGAGACGCCCACGTAGTGAACCTCAACAAAGCCACCCGGCTGTGCCTCTGCGCCGTCGCCGACGATGATGTCCTCGATAACTAGCTCAGTCGGGGCCGGCTCAGTATGAGCCTCAATTACGGGCTTATCCATTGGGGAAAATCCTCCTTGGGAAACGTTTGTGATATCGATTCGGCGCCTAGTTGTCTCGCTTTTAGGCCGAGAACTAGGCCTGCACGAACGGCGAAAGCCGAATCGCAGTGTGCTCAGTATAAGGGTTCATCTGCGACTCGGCTTTATTTGGCCTACGCAATGACTTGATTTGTCATCATTTCGTGACTAAAGCCTTGCAATTCAAAGGGCCTATTATGCACGCTCAGCGCGCGGGGAAACGGTGCGCAAGGTCTCGCCGGTGTAGATCTGACGCGGACGGTTGATCTTGGTGTTCAGCTCCAGCTGCTCGCGGTACTGAGCGATCCAACCCGGAAGGCGGCCGATGGCAAACAGGACGGTGAAGAAGTCCGTTGGGAAGCCCATGGCGCGGTAGATAAGGCCGGTGTAGAAGTCGACGTTCGGGTACAGCTTGCGGGAAACGAAGTACTCGTCCTCCAGAGCGATCTTCTCGAGCTCCATTGCCAGATCCAGCATTGGGTCGCCGCCCAAGTGCTCGAGGATCTCGTGTGCGGTCTCCTTGACGATGGCTGCGCGTGGGTCGTAGTTCTTGTACACGCGGTGGCCGAAGCCCATCAGACGGACGCCCTTTTCCTTGTTCTTCACGCGGTTCATGAAGTCAGTTGCGTCGCCGCCGTTGTTCTTCTGGATTTCATCGAGCATCTCGAGAACGGCCTGGTTTGCGCCACCGTGTAGCGGGCCGGACAGAGCGTTGATACCGCCGGCGATAGCAACGAAGAGGTTTGCCTGTGCGGAACCGATCATGCGGACGGTAGAGGTGGAGCAGTTCTGCTCGTGGTCTGCGTGCAGGATGAGCAGCTTGTCCAGAGCCTTTGCGACGACTGGGTCGACGTTGTACTCCTCGGTTGGGTAACCGAACATCATGCGCAGGAAGTTCTCGCGTGCGTTCAGGTTGTTGTCCGGGTACATGTAAGGCTTGCCCTGGGACGCGCGGTAAGCGTATGCAGCCAGCATCGGAACCTTAGCCAGCAGGCGGACGGTTGCCTTGTCCAGCTGCTCCTCATCCAACGGGTTGAGCTGGTCCTGATAGTAGGTGGAGAGAATGTTAACGGAGGATGCCAGAACCGCCATCGGGTGCGCATTGCGCGGGAAGATGTTGAACTGCGCCTTGAAGTCCTCATCCAGCAGGGTGTGGTGGCGAATTTCATCGTTAAAAGCGCTCAGCTGCTCTTGGTTTGGCAGCTCGCCCTTGATGAGGAGGTAGGAAACCTCGTTGAAGGTGGCGTTGTTTGCCAGATCCGCGATGTCGTAGCCGCGGTGGCGCAGGATGCCTTCCTCACCGTTAATGAAGGTGATCTTGGACTCGGTGGAGCCGGTAGCGGCGTAGCCGGGGTCAAAGGTTACGAGGCCAGTCTCATTGCGAAGCTTGCCAATATCAAAGCCAGAGTCACCTTCGGTGGACTGCTTGATATCCATCTCGTACTCGCCACCTGGGTAGTGGAGAACAACCTTGTTGTCTTCAGAAGCCACTTGTTGATCCTTTCTCAACACTTAAAACACCGGCTCCAAACCGGCATTACGTTTTAAATCTCTTCACACTTTATCAAAATTTGTGACGCTGCCAACATCCTAAACTTTTAACGTTTACCAATAGGGTGACCGAAATTAGGTTAGACTGTGCCTCATGCTCCACACAGAACCGACTTTACCTGCAGATCTTCTCCCCATCGACGGTCGCTTCGGATGCGGCCCTTCCAAGGTACGACCCGCCCAAATTGAGGCAATTACTGCGGGGGCTAAATCCATCATCGGCACTTCTCATCGCCAGCCCGCCGTGAAAAACGTGGTGGGTTCGATTCGCGAGGGATTGCGAGAACTATTCAAGCTTCCAGACGGCTATGAGATTATTCTTTCGGCCGGCGGCGCCACCGCTTTTTGGGACGCCGCGACGTTCGGCCTCATCGAAAATAAGTCCGCGCATTTGACCTACGGAGAGTTCTCTTCGAAGTTTGCCAAGGCAAGTATTGGTGCACCGTGGCTCACAGCGCCCATCGTTTACGACTTCCCCGCCGGCACCGCTCCCGACCCACGCACGGTGGATTTCGGCGATGCTGACGTTGTGGCGTGGGCACACAATGAGACCTCGACGGGCGCGATGGTTGAGGTGCTGCGCCCACAGCCAAATAATCCGGAGCAACTCGTTGTCATCGATGCGACGTCGGGCGCTGGCGGATTGCCCGTCACGATGGCCGAGGCTGACGTCTACTATTTCTCGCCGCAGAAGTGCTTCGCATCCGAAGGTGGGCTCTGGCTCGCGGCGGTCTCCCCTGCTGCGATTGAACGCATCGCAAAGCTTAATGCTGCACAACGTTATATCCCGGCTTTCCTGAACCTGCAGACCGCCGTGGATAACTCGCGCAAGAACCAGACCTATAACACTCCAGCCGTGTCTACTCTTCTGATGCTGGAAAATCAGGTCCGCTGGATGAACGACAACGGCGGGCTCGACGGTATGGTTACGCGCACCACCGCTTCCTCCACCATTGTTTATGACTGGGCCGCATCGCGAAAAGAGGCCAAGCCTTTCGTCGCCGAGCCCGCTGGCCGCTCGTTAGTCGTGGCAACCATCGATTTTGACGAGACCGTGGATGCTACGGCCTTAGCCAAGGCCTTGCGAGCGAACGGCATCGTGGATGTCGAGCCTTATCGCAAGCTGGGGCGCAACCAACTGCGAATTGGTATGTTCCCCGCGATTGAGCCAGACGACGTCGCCAAGCTCACACAAGCAATCGACTACCTTCTGGATAGGCGCTAAGAGCAACTGACAGGGCTTTTCCAGCCAACATGCCCCGCGTTCTTCATAAGGCGCGGGGCTTTTCTGGGTTAAAGTGGATTTCATCACACGCGCCCCGTTGGGGTGTGGATCGATTGCACTAGTCGCAATGCCTAGATGCGGTTTTAAATAAACTGTCAGTATCCAAATCCGTTGTCCGAATCCGTCGACAAGCAAAAGGAGCGCCCCTCAATGCGCGAGCTCTTCCTCGCAAAAAGCGACTCAACCACTACTTCTTTGGTCATGGAAACCGAAGAAGGCGAAGAGTTTTTCCTGGCCGTCACCGACGATCTCCGCGAGATTCTAGGCGCACCTAAGTCAGAGGATGACGCATGGGGCAAGGTCTCCAAGCTCCCGTTCGCGGCGGAAGCAGATGACTCTACGGATACTGCAGATTCTGTGAATTCTGTAGCATCCAGCGACGCAGACTCGGCTGCAAGCACAGCCTCCGCTGACGAAAACGAACAGCGCGACGCGGAAGCAAAGAAGGATGACAACGCGGCATCCACCGCGGCTGAGTCCTCTGACTCCACTGCGCCCGCTGCGCCACAGCTGACCACAACCACTCCGGCGCCTATTTCGCAGCCGCGCTCTGGCACGCGTGACAACGGCGACTCCCGCCCGCGCGCAATCAGCCTGCGCCCGGCGGAAATTCAGGCCCGCATCCGCGCTGGCGCATCTGCCGCAGAGATCGCCGAGGAAATTGGCGCCCCCGAATCCCGCATCGAGCCTTTCGCACACCCGGTGCTGCTGGAGCGCGCCCGCATTGCCGACGTCGCCAAGCAGGCCCACCCCATCCGCGAAGACGGCCCGGCCAAGCTGACTCTCTGGGAGATTCTCGCCACGGCCTTTGCCGCACGCGGCCACTCCCTCTCGGAGTCGAACTGGGATGCCTACCGCCATCAGGGCGAACCGTGGATCCTTCGCATCACGTGGAAGGCTGGCTTGTCTGAGAACGAGGCGGAGTGGACCTTTAAGCAGTCCATGTCCTCACCGGCTACCGTGGAGGCCCGTAACTCCGTTGCCGCCGATCTCACCGACCCTGACTTCGTACAACCAGTGCGTTCCCTGACCTCCGTCGGCCGCGGCGAGCGCTATGACAAAGCCATAGACGGCGAGACGCCGAGCGCAGTCACCAATATCACCGACTTCACTGCACCGACGGTCGTACCGGATCCGCAACCTGCTGATGTCGAAGCGGACTCCGCCGATGCAGACTCCGGCGCTACCGGCGCGGCCCGCCCTGCTGGCGCCGCTGAAACTCAGGCTTCTGGTTCAAAGGCCTCCACAGCTACCGAATCTGCGTTGGATAAGTCGAAGGCAGAAAGCACCGATGAAGAGTTCCTGCAGAACCCTTCGCCGGAGCCAAAGCCAAAGAGCCGCCGTCGCCGCGCTACAACCCCGCACTGGGAAGATGTCCTGCTCGGGGTGCGCTCTAACACCAAGCGTCCGCGCGAGTGAACGCGAGTGGATTGACAGCCAAGAAAAGTAATTAAGCGAGTTTTTACCGTGAACCCTAAACCTGTTCTCACTCTCTGGTACGTCACTGTCGAAGATCCCGCTGCTGTGCTGCGGGAGGAGCCAAAGGCCGATCGCGGCTTTGGCCGGAAATTCTTGGCACAACTCAATCCCAACCTGCCCGTAACCCCCATCGGGCAATTTCCTCTCAATCGCTCTGCCCAGGCTGGCGATAGCGAGTACTACATCGGCGGATACCCTGGCGTTACCGTGGTTCAGACGGTCATCGAGGAAGAATCCATGGTGCTCTCGCGCCTTCCAGAGCAACTCTTGAAGGCGGTTCCCGCGCTCGAAATCTATGCCTTCGTCTCGCAGGAAAGCACCGGCTATGCCGGTTTTGCGCACTGGACGGCCGGTGAGCTCAAGCGCTGCCTGTGCGGTACGCGCTTTAACCTGCAGGAAGACTCCGGCCTACCAGAGCCCTTTGAGGCGCCGTTCTGGGCCGGCGAAAAATACGAACCGGTCGGCGGTATCTCTCTGCCTTTCGAACCACAGGGCATCACCGAAGCAGCGCAGTCTTATTGGCTCGGCGTGGAAGTAAATGACCAAGGCCCCGACCTCGACGTCGTGGGTTATGCCACCGACGGACGGCCCGAGCCCAAGGTCGCGCCAAAGAAGCCGGAGCGCAGCCTCGGCACCATCGCCTCTGCTTCCGTGTCCAAGCTCGGCTTCAACGACTACGACGATTACGAGGCCCACGACCAAGAACCAGAGTCCACTGGCGAGGAAATCCTCGAAACCGCCAAACGCCTCGGCGGGCTAATCAGCAGCTACGTGCGTCAGACCTCGAAGTCAATTCGGGAGCGCTGGCGCTCATAAAAAGCGATGGCCGCTGAGGTAGCCACGTTGAGCGAATCTGTACCTGGGGCCATCGGTATGCGTGCGCGCACATCGGTGGCCTTCATCGCATGTTCGGTAAGGCCGGGGCCTTCTGCGCCCACGAGCAGAGCAGCCTTAGAAGCGCCCCTGAGCGCGTCTGCCAGGTGTACAGCCTCTGGGTGCGGGGTCAAGGAAACGAGGCGGAAGTCGGCGTCGCGAAGCGCCTGCAGGGAACGCTGCCACGTAGTGTATCCGCCGTTCAGATGGGCAAAAGGCAAACGCAGCACATGGCCCATGGAAACGCGCACCGAGCGACGATAGAGCGGGTCTGCTGCGCCCGAGCCCAACAGCACGGCGTCAACGTCCATGCCCGCCGCGTTGCGGAAGATGGCGCCGATATTTTCGTGGTCACCCACGCCCTCAAGCACCACCACGGTGCTTGCCGTCTTCAAGATCTCATCCAAGCTCGGCTCTGGCGCGCGGTCTGCGGCAGCCACCAGCCCACGGTGCATATCAAAGCCGGCGACGGCCGCGAGAGTTTCTCGCGAGACCTCGTACATCGGGCAACCTGGATCCCCATACTCTTCCACGTAGGCATCCAGCTTTGCGCCAAAACCTACGACGCAGCGCAGCGGGAAACGCGAGTCAGCCAGGCGGGAGACCACCAGATGACCTTCGGCAATGACAAGCCCCTCGCCTTTCTTGTCCGACTTATTCAAGTCACGGACGTCATCAAGGCGAGGGTCTAAAGGGTCAGCAATTACTTCACGCATGCACTCTAGCTTAGCGCGTTGGTCAGCGGAGCCATGCCGAAGTAGACCACGAAGAGCGCGGCGATGAGCCACATGAGCCAGTGCACCTGCTTTGCCTTACCGGCAAACGCAGACATCAGGGCGAAGGCGATGAAGCCCACGCCGATGCCGTTTGCAATGGAGTAGGTAAACGGCATGATCACGATGGTGAGGAAGGCCGGGATGGCAACTTCCATCTTGGTCCATTCGATGTCCTTGAGCTGGCTTGCCATCATTACGCCGACGATGACCAAAACCGGAGCGGCCGCTTCGATAGGAACGATCTCATAGAGCGGAGTCAAAAACATCGCGAGCAGGAAGATGACACCCGTAGTGATGTTGGCCAGGCCGGTCTTCGCGCCGTCGCCAATGCCGGCTGCGGAATCCGCAAAGACGGTGTTGGAGGAAACCGAGCCCAGACCGCCGGCAATGGCGCCGGCGCCTTCTACCACCAGTGCGGTGCGCATGTCTGGCAGGTTGTCATTCTCATCGACCAGACCCGCCTGCTTGCCCAAGCCATTCATGGTGCCCATGGCGTCGAAGAAGTTCGTCAGCAGCAGGGTGAAGATAAGAAGTACGGTGGCCACGACGCCGAGCTTGGTAAAAGCACCCACGAGGCTGACCTCGCCCACGATGGATAGATCCGGCAGGCCGCCCAAGGAACCAGGAATCTCTGGTGTTGCCATACCCCAGTCCTCAGAGCCGAAGATGGCCTGCAGGATCATTGCGATGACAGTGGTGATGACGATGCCCAGGAACAGGCCGCCGCGGACCTTGCGGATAACCATGAAGGAACAAAGCAAAAGGCCTAGGACGAAGACGAAAGCCGGCCAGGTGGAAATAGAGCCATTGATGCCAAGGCCCACCGGAACCGTGGTGTGCGCTGCATCGGGGACACGCGTTACAAAACCGCCATCGACAAAGCCGATGATGGCGATGAACATGCCGATGCCCACACCCATCGCAGCCTTCATCGAGGCCGGAATGGCATCGAAGACCGCTTGACGGAAGCCCGAGATGGCGAGCAAAACAATGATGATGCCTTCGAGTACCACCAGGCCCATGGCGTCTTTCCACTCCAAGCCTTTGGTGGAGACCATGGTGACGGCAACAAAGGTATTCATACCCAGGCCCGCCGCCATGGCGAATGGATAGCGCGCAATCGCGCCGAAGGCAATGGTCATGATGCCGGCGATTAACGCGGTAGCTGCGGCGACCTGCGGAATGCCCAAGGTATGGCCCGCAACATCGGGCGAGGTGCCGAGGATGAGCGGGTTGAGAAGAATGATGTAGGCCATCGCGAAGAACGAGACCACGCCGGCGCGAACCTCAGTTCCGATTGTGGAACCGCGTTCAGAGATTTTGAAATAACGATCGAAAGCAGCGTTCATCGCTTTGAGACAGCCCCTTTACCTAGTGCCAGGAGGATTGAGTTTTACTGGCCTTAGTAAAGTATTTGCGACTCCAGAAAGCAAACCACGAAAGCGCTAGTAGATAGGTTTTTCGTCATCAAAAGCGGTTTCGGTCACGGATCCTTCTTCCCGGATTTTTGTCTCCGAATGCGCGCCGCATCCGTAACTTGCGTGCACTACACGGCCATCGGCCGAAAATTCGTTAGCGCACACACCAAAGTTATCCATCAGCTCCAAATAGAAAGCACAGGTCTTACACTGCAGCGGCGCTTGCGCGGCCATCTCGGTATTAGGGCCAAAGGAGCCAGTGCGCCACCTCTTTTTCGCCTCATCTAAACCCTTTGCGGAAAGCTTGCCGTCCTCCAAGCGTTCGTCGTAAGGCGCAGGCGGCATCAAATCGCCCGGGCCCAAATCCCCCGGACGCACGCGCTCGTTATACGGCACCCACTCCGGGGCTTGCAGTGCCTGTTGCCCCGGCACCAGCGCTACCTCGTTAACGGTGATAAAACGCGAGCCCTCCGCGCAGGCCACAACCGCTTGCCATTCCCAGCCTGGGTAGCCTGGCATATCTGCTTCAAAGCGATGGGTTGCGACGTTTCGGCCTAGCCCTGCGACTCCGCGGTGCTTGCCGACGCCGCCCTCTCCTACTTCTTCCACTGCAGCGCGAGCAATGCGCACGGCGGTCTTGTTAAGAAGTGGGTTCGTTGGCTCATTCTGCTTAGTCACGCACTACATTATCCATGACATCGTGCACAATGACTTCCATGGGTTCTTCTAAATCTTCTCTCGCTTTGACTTCCACCGCCGTTTTAAGCGCGCTTAGCGCAATCGGCCTGCTTGCCGGTTGCAGCAGTTCAGAGGGCGATTCGCCGGCTCAAGAAGGAACAAACGTGCCACGCGAAGTTGAGCATCTATCCGTTTCCATAAAGGAACACACTGCCATGCTCCCCAATTCTTTTACCCAGGGCCTCGAAGTTGATCCCGCGGGCAAGCTGTTGGTGGGAACTGGCCTATACGGGCAATCCCGGTTACTGCGCCTGCAACCCGGCGCGAAGGAACCCGAGCAGGAAGTGTCACTGCCTCCTTCTTTGTTCGGTGAGGGCATCACACAAACCCAGGATGCGATTTGGCAGTTGACATGGAAGGCGGGCGAGGCCATCAAGCGGGATCCCGTAACCCTCGAAGAGACCGGCCGCGCTCGCTATGAGGGCGAGGGCTGGGGATTGTGTGCCGCGGGCGAGGATAAATCTGAGCTCATCATGTCTGATGGAAGCAACGAGCTGCGACATCTTGATGCCCAAACTTTCGAAGAGACTGCACCACGGACCCCCGTTACCTTGGAGGGCCAGGCGGTAGAAGAGATTAATGAGTTGGAATGCGTGGACGGCCAGGTCTTTGCGAATGTGTGGATGAGCGAGGATATTTTGCGCATTGATCCCACAAGCGGCGAGGTCACCGCGGTTATTGATGCTGCGGGACTGAATAAATCTGGGCCGCAAACCCAAAACGATGTACTCAATGGCATCGCCCATATTCCAGGAACGGAAGAATTCTGGATTACTGGTAAGCGGTGGGTTGATTTGTATCGCGTGACCTTCGAGTAGGATTCTTTGCCATGGCAACGCGTAAGGAAGCAAGGAAGAAGTCGCTGCTGCAGCTTTTGGCGCTGATTATCGCCGTGGCAGTCATTGTGGTCTCCGTGGTCTTATTCCAGAATTGGTGGAATAGCCGCCCAGGTCCTGAGCCGCAGGACATCACCGTCAAGGCCAGCGTGGGTGAGAAGAGTCTCGACGTTGCGCCTTATATGGTCTGCGAGCTGGGCACCGAATGCCCTGAGGGCGAGGCTCCAAACCTCACCGTCGGCAAGGATGACACTTTGCATCTAGAGATCCCAGAAGAGATCTCCAACCACGAGTGGCGCATCCTTTCCATCTACGATGACCCGGCGGCTAACGACGAGCAGATTCACGGCGCCGGCGATTCTTCCACCGTGGACGTTCCGGGTTCTGTTGACCCCATCAAGGCCTCTACAGGAAAGCGACCGCGCCTGATGGTGGTCGAGATTTCCTCGCTGATGATTGGCACCGATGGCAAGGGCGAGGAGGCGCCGTTTAGCACCGTGTGGTCCCTTTCCACGATGTCTGACAAGGAGCTTGCCGAGGCCACAAAGACCGCTGCACCTGATAAGCCCACCGAGCCGAGCAAGGCTGCTTCCAAATAAACGCAGCCTGCGAAAAAGCGCGAGCCCAACTTCTAGATTCCCACAAGGGGAGACGAAGTTGGGCTCGCGCTTTTGCTTGATTTTTAGCTATCCAAATCCTTGGCGATGGCACGCAGGATTTCAGCGACCTGACGGCCAGTCTTGCGCTCTGGGTAGCGCCCCTGCGCCAGCACCGGCTGCACCTGGGTTTCCAGCAGCGTCATTACATCGGAGAGCATGCTCGACAGCTCGTCCGGCTTACGGGAAGGAGTGCGGCGGCGCGGCTTGTCCAAAACCTTGACACGCAGTGCCTGTGGACCGCGGCGGCCTGCCGCGAAATCAAAGTCGATCCGCTGGCCTTGGACCAGCTCGTCGACGCCCTCGGGCAGCACGTTGCGGCCGACGTAGACATCCTCATCGCCGGGGTTGCTCACAAAGCCGAAACCCTTGTCAGCATCAAACCACTTAACTTTGCCGATTGGCACGCCCCTACTCGCTTTCTTACTCGGGAATAAAGAGAATTATTCTAACTCCTATAACACAGCAATTGAAGTTGCTGTCACATAAACAACACACGTTACAGGGGTGATCTAATTCACGTTTTCGGAACGACCTGCGAAAATGCAATGAGTTCCCAGAGGAAAGACGCCATGCCGAGTCAGTTACGTGACTATTTCGTTATAAACCGTTACTGTTTGGGACAGGCACTTGGCCGCCAGCGAGGAAGTCTCGCCCCCACACGCAGTCCGGGCTTCCCCGTGGCGGCCGATATTTGTGCAAGACAACTTTAAAGCAATTACTTTTGCCGGACTGAGCACAACGTGGGCGCGAGAAATCTAGAGAAGAGGAATACTTTTAATGGGACGCCACTCCGCTAAGAACAACTCGTTCGCTACCAAGTTCGCAGCTTCCACCGTCGCCGTCGGCGCCGCTGCAGCCATCATGGCACCGACCGCATCCGCTGCTCCGGATTCCGACTGGGACCGCCTCGCGCAGTGTGAGTCCGGCGGAAACTGGGCAATCAACACCGGCAACGGCTACTACGGCGGTCTGCAGTTCTCCGGCCAGACCTGGTCCGCATTCGGTGGCGGTCAGTATGCACCGACCGCAAACCAGGCAACTCGTGAGCAGCAGATCGCTGTCGCTGAAAAGATCCTGGCTTCCCAGGGCTGGGGCGCATGGCCTGCTTGCTCCGCTTCCTTGGGCCTGAACTCCGCACCAACCCCGCGTGACGCCGCTCCGGCACCGGCTCCAGCACCGGCTCCGGTTCAGCAGGCAGCTGCGCAGCCTTCCGACGAGCTGGCTGTTGACGCTCTCTACAAGATGGTCGAGGACACCGCAGCTAAGTACGGGCTGGCTATCCCGGCTGAGTTTGCAAACCAGTACAAGGCAAACCGCCACAACTTCAACGCGTTCTACTCCGCGAACCGCCAGTTCATCGATCCGATCGCTCAGCTCATCGAAAACCTCTAAGGCTTTTCAAACTAAAGCTGCGCAGATTCGCGTTTAAAGCTCCCAGCCCT
>NZ_KV800713.1:4488-6601 GCF_001810285.1 Corynebacterium sp. HMSC071F07 | reverse complement strand
GGTGGAACTTTCCAGTTCCTTCTGGCTGGGAGCTTTTGGCTTTCTTAGCGTACGAAAAATGGCCCCACCACAAGGCGGCCGCTGAAGGGCGTGCGGTGGAGCTAGGCCTGCGTTAGGCTAAAGGATTTTCTTCTCAGTAAGAGCTTTTAGCGGTTAACGCGGGTGTATGGGTGCACGTAGTTGAGCTTCTCCGCCGGCATTGGCAGGATCAGATCGTCACCGAACGGGCTGGATGCACCAGCGAACGGCGCGTAGATTTCGGTAATTGCGTGCTCGCGATTTTCATTCTTCGGCCAAGCCGGGGATACGAAGCCATTCTTCTTATTCGACATAAGCCTTATTATTCCAAACCCCGGCCCAAAAAGTAACTCGATAACCCACTAAACTTATTCGCCACCATGACCCCACCTCACAGCACTTCCTCCGCGGCGGTCCAATTCCGCACGTGGCTTGCAGATCTTGACCAAGAGCAGCTTTCGACGCTGCTTGGCTATCGCAGCGATGTGCTCTCACCGCTACCCCCGGGAATCGCCCCGTTGGCAACGCGCCTTAGCCTGACCACTTCCCTAGCGCGCGCACTCGCGCAGTGCGATGCCGAGTTGCTTGCTACTGCCGAGGACATCGCTTTGCGGGGCGGCGAACTGGAACCCGTAGAAATTTTGGCCCCAGAGCCAACCGCACGGCTGCTCGAGCGAGGCCTTGCATTCGAAGTGGAAGCACAGGGCGTATGCCTTGCCCCAGGGCTCATGCAGGCGCTTCCCACCGGGTGGTCGCTACTACATCAGAGCACCACCGACCCCGAGGAGATCGCAGCACTGCCCGAGGATGAGGCACGGATTCTGCAAACCCTGGCCGCCTCTGGCGGAGTGGGCGCTACTCGCGACGCAGCACCCGATGCTGATCCCACGCGCCCAATCCCCCGCCTTTTGACCAAGGGCATTCTCACCCGCGTCGATTCCCGCACCGTGCGCCTGCCGCGCGCCGCCCGTCGCGCGCTGGCGGGACACAGCCCCGAGCTCATTCCGCTGCGCCCAAGCGGCCGTGCCGGCACCCCGCCACTAGAGAAGAAGGCGGGGGAAGCAGGCGCCGCCACTGGACTGCAAGTAGTTCGCGAGCTGGAAAGACTCATCGATCTTGTCGGTGCTCGACCCATCGAGCTTTTGAAAGACAAGACCGTAGGCGTTCGCCCGCAGGCCCAACTCGCCAAGGAACTCGGCATCCCAGAGCTGGAGCTGCGCCGCCTGGTTTGCCTCGGCTTTTCCGCTCGTCTCCTAAGCCGCGGCGAACCGAAGGGCTTGGAGGGTAACTTCTTAGCGCCTACCCAAGGCGCACAGGAATGGCTAGATGCCGGCCTGTCTGAGAAGTGGAGCCTGCTCCTAGATGCCTGGCAGTCCTCTACCTGGCAGCCTTGGGCCGAAGGCCGCCTGCTTTCCACCGAAAGCGTCTCTGAGCATTTGGCCCGCCACCGCCGCACGGTGATGGACGTCTATGCCCACGCCTCAGTCCCACTTAGCAAAGAGGAATTTTCCGAAGAGCTGCGCTTCCGCGCCCCGCTTTTTACAACGCACACGAAGTCCTCCACCATCGATGCCCTCGTTGCCGAAGCTGAATGGATCGGAGCCATTTCGCTAGGCCAAGCCACCCGGGTGCTACTGGATCCTGCGGCCACGCATACCCTTACCCCGGAAGAAGTGGACTACTTCATCATCCAGGGCGATCTCACGGTCTTGGTTCCCGGACCGCTGGAGGCCAGCGCGCATCGCCGGTTGGGAGATCTCGCGGACTTGGAATCGCCAGGCCTAGCCAGCGTCTACCGTATTAGCGAGTCCACGCTGCGCCGCGGCTTGGACGTAGGCATGACGGCGCAAGAGATCACCGACTTCTTCGCCGCCCACAGCGAGGTGCCTCAGACCCTCGAGTTTCTCATCCGCGACGTCGATAGGCGCCATGGCACGCTGCGCTCCGGCCCTGCGCTGGCGTACCTTCGCAGTGAAGATCCCGCCCTTCTCGAAATGGCGGTGCGGGCGGTGCCAGAGCTGCGCCGCATCGCTCCTACCGTCGCAATATCGCAAGTGCGCGTCGGTGAGCTGCTGGAGAAACTGCGCGCCCACGG
>NZ_KV800713.1:0-4388 GCF_001810285.1 Corynebacterium sp. HMSC071F07 | reverse complement strand
CTTGCTCCCGCCGGCGAAGATGAATCAGGTGCTTCCCTGAATATGGCGCTCGAGCCCTACGCACTGCCTACTCCGGCACCTCGCAAGGCTGGCCCCACTCGCCCGGATCCGACGAGCGTCGCCAAGGCTCTGCTTGATACCGAATCACCCGCGCCCACCGCAGCGGACGAATCCAGCCTCGACGTTCTTCACGCTGCTGCCCGCGGCGGGCGCCCCGTCAAGATCACCTATGCGGATAAGAACGGCAATTCCAAGTCCAGGACTGTAAAGCCGCTGTCCGTCGCCGGAGGTCAGGTCGATGCCACCGGCACCGATGGTTCCACCATCCGCTTCCCTTTGCACCGCATCACTGCCGTGGAACTCGCTTAGCGCCAGCAGGGCGATCGGGGCTATACTTTTGGCTTTCTACCATTGGCGAACCTGTACAAAGGAGCAAGTAGATGCCCGGACCGCTCATCGTACAATCCGACAAGACGGTGCTCTTGGAGGTCGACCACGAAGACGCTGCCGCAGCCCGCATCGCGCTTTCGCCCTTTGCAGAACTGGAGCGCGCGCCAGAGCACGTTCACACTTATCGCATCACACCGCTGGCGCTGTGGAACGCCCGCGCCGCGGGCCACGACGCCGAGCAGGTGGTCGACGTGCTCGAGCGTTATTCGCGTTTCCCGGTTCCGCAGGCGCTGCTTATCGACGTCGCGGAGACCATGTCGCGCTACGGCCGCGTGCGCCTCCACTCGCATCCGGCGCATGGCCTCATCTTGGAATCTGCCGAGGTTCCGATCCTCGAAGAACTCGCGCGACACAAGAAGGTCAGCCAGCTGCTGGGCGCTCGCATCGACGGCAACACCTTCGCCGTGCCGCCTTCGCAGCGCGGCCGCCTCAAGCAGGAGCTGCTCAAGGCCAACTGGCCGGCCGAGGATCTTGCCGGTTACGTCGACGGCGAGTCCCACCCCATCCCTTTGGTGGAGGAAGGCTGGGCGCTGCGCGATTACCAATCCTATGCCGCAGAATCCTTCTGGTCCGGCGGCTCCGGCGTGGTCGTGCTGCCCTGTGGCGCTGGCAAGACCATCGTGGGCGCGGCGGCGATGGCCAAGGCCCAAGCCACCACGTTGATCCTGGTTACCAATACAGTGGCCGGACGCCAGTGGCGCAACGAGCTGCTGCGGCGTACCTCGTTGACCGAGAACGAGGTTGGCGAATACTCCGGTGAAAAGAAGGAGATCAAACCGATCACAATCGCCACCTATCAGGTGGTAACCCGCAAGACGAAGGGCGAATACCGCGCCCTTGAGCTCTTTGACTCCCGCGACTGGGGTCTAATCATCTACGACGAGGTCCACCTGCTTCCTGCTCCCGTGTTCCGCATGACTTCGGATCTCCAATCGCGCCGCCGCTTGGGCCTTACCGCCACGCTCATCCGCGAGGACGGGATGGAGGGAGACGTCTTCTCCCTCATCGGCCCCAAGCGCTACGACGCCCCGTGGAAGGAACTCGAAGCCGCCGGCTACATCGCCACGGCGGAGTGCATCGAGGTACGCGTTGACATGGACGCCGAGGAGCGGATGCTCTATGCCACGGCGCAGGCGCGGGATCGCTACCGAATCGCGGCGTCGTCAAGCGCAAAGCACCGTGCCGTGGATAAGATTTTGGCCAAGCATGCTGGCCAGCAAGCACTCATCATTGGCGGTTACGTAGAGCAACTGGAAGAACTCGGCTCGCACTTGGGCGCGCCAGTAATCGACGGCAAGACCTCGAACTCCAAGCGGGAAAAGCTCTTCCAAGCTTTCCGCGACGGCGAGGTACAAACACTCGTGGTCTCCAAGGTGGCAAACTTTTCCATTGATCTTCCCGAAGCTGCCCTAGCTATTCAGGTCTCCGGCACCTTCGGCTCGCGGCAGGAAGAAGCCCAGCGCCTAGGACGCCTCTTGCGCCCAAAGGAAGACGGTAAGGAAGCAAAGTTTTACACCCTCGTCACCCGTGATTCCGTGGATGCGGACTATGCGCTCCACCGCCAGCGCTTCTTGGCGGAACAGGGATACGCGTACCGTCTCGTCAACGAAGTAGACTTATGACCTGATGAAGATTTTCAAGTTTCAGGTCGACGAGACCTACGCCAAGAAGAACAATGAACTCCTGCGCGATTCCGCGCGTCTGCGCAACTCCGGCCTCATCATGGGCTTGCTGCTCATCATCGGTGCCGCTGCGGTCTACATGACTGTGGATGCGGACTGGGGATTTACCATTGGCCTCGGTATGTTGCTCTTCGGCATCCTCGTGGCCATCGTAGGCGTTGCAGCCGCGCGCCAGGTTGGCACCGCACAGCACCTCTATGATTCCTACCCGCTGGCACCAGCAGTGGTAGCTGAGGTCAACGAACGTGACATGGTGCTGATGGCGCTAGTGAACACCAACGTTGATCCCGGGCTTCCGCCGCGTTGGGCAGCTTGCCTGCGCACCGTTACTTCCGTGCCAGGTGTCAAGCGCACTGTGGGCACAAAGCTGCCGGTTGCCGCAGTTTCCGGTCACCGCAACAACAGCGATAAAGAACACTGGCAGCAGGTCACCCCGATGCCCATTGCATGGGGCACGCCGGACGCTGAGGTCGTCACCATGGCGCGTAAGGCAATCCCGGAAGACCAGTGGCAAAAGCTTGACCGCGCCCGCAAGCGCCTCAATGATGTGAAGGCCACCCGTTACGATCTCTTAGTGCTCTAATGACGGTTAAACGTCTGCAGCAATTTGGCGAGACCATCTTCGCCACCATGACCCAGCTGGCAATCGATAATGACGCCATCAATCTGGGACAAGGCTTCCCGGACTCTGATGGGCCAGAGCGCATGCTGGAGATCGCGCAGGAGCAGATTGCGACGGGAAATAATCAATACGCTCCCCTGCGCGGGCGCCCTGAGCTTATCGACGCCTTGGCACACCACTACTGCGTTGCACGCAAGGCCATCGTGGTCACCGCGGGCGCAACGGAGGCCATCACCGCGACCGTGCTGGGACTCGTAGAGCCGGGCCAAGAGGTCATTGTGCTGGAGCCTTACTACGACGCCTACGCCGCCGCCATTGCGCTTGCCGACGCCACCCGTGTCCCCGTCCCGCTCAAGCCTTCCGGAGAAAGCTGGGATCTCGACGTCGATGCTGTGCGCGCCGCTGTGACAGTTAAGACCGCGATGGTGATCGTCAATTCTCCGCATAACCCCACCGGTTCAGTATTTAGCCGCACAGCACTAGAGGGCCTCCGCGATATCTGCGTGGAGCATGACTTGCTCGTGCTTTCCGACGAGGTCTACGAGGACCTCACCTTCGGGTCTGCCACGCACGTGGACATCCAGCGCATCCCAGGCATGGAAACCCGTACGGTCAAGGTCGGCTCGGCGGCTAAGTCCTTCAACGCCACCGGCTGGAAGACCGGCTGGGCCATTGCCCACCCAGAGCTCCTCGATGGCGTCATCAGAGCAAAGCAGTTCATGACCTTTGTATCTGCCACGCCTTTCCAAGCCGCAGTGGCCCACGCGCTGGTATATGAGCGGGGCTGGCAGAAGGCCATGGTGGAAGAGCTGGCCGAATGCCGCGACATCCTAGTTGATGGCCTAAGTAAGGCCGGCTACCAAGTCCACGAGACTCAAGGCACTTACTATTTAGTCGCCGACGTGAGCTCCTCTGGCATGGACGGAGTTGAATTCTGTACAAAGCTCCCCGAGACACACGGGGTTGCTGCCATCCCGCTTGCTGCCTTTGCCGATAACCCCGAACCATGGCGCTACAAAGTCCGTTTCGCGTTCTGTAAGCGCCCTGCGGTAATCAAAGAGGCAGTTAAGCGTCTGAGCGCTTGATCTTCTCCAAGGCCTTACCCTTCGCCAGTTCGTCAATTAGCTTGTCGAGCTGGCGAATTTTTTGCATCAAAGGGTCCTCAACTTCTTGGACCTTAACACCGCACACGCTACCGTTAATCAAGACACGGTCGGGGTTAAGCGCAGGTGCTTCATCAAAGAACTCGCGCACGCTTCGCTCTCCCGCTGAGACAATGCCCTCTGCATCGTAGCCAGTAAGCCACGAGATAAGCTCATCTATTTCTTCCCTAGTACGAGACTTCCGCTCCGCCTTAGCAATGTAGGCACTATGAATTTCTTTCCACTCCATGCGGAAGATGCGTGGTTCCTTGGCTTGAGACATAGGAACCACCGTACAGGTAAACAAGCAGAGAACAGGCACGAAGCGGTTCGAACCACACCAACTACATGAACTACACGACCTACAGAGACCTCACTGCCAAACGCTATAGGGTAAAACGACAGTAACGCCTGTGCAGTTCCGTTGTTTCGGATAGCACAGGCGCTACTTTCTATATGTAATTGTGTGTTTATTGTTTTATGTCGGCGGTA
>NZ_KV800712.1:299559-319951 GCF_001810285.1 Corynebacterium sp. HMSC071F07 | reverse complement strand
CGCCCAGCTGCAGCTTTCCCTGGTACGTTCGCATGCTGCGGGCACCGGCCCGGAAGTAGAAGAAGAAGTCATCCGCGCACTGATCCTGCTGCGCCTGTCCACCCTGTGCACCGGCCGCACTGGCGTGCGCCCCGTAGTGGTGGAAACGTATGCCAAGGCCCTCAATGCCGGCATTGTGCCGGTGGTGCGCGAGTATGGCTCGCTGGGCTGCTCCGGAGATTTGGCGCCGCTTGCTCACTGTGCACTGGCCCTGTTGGGAGAAGGCGAGGTGCGGGTAAACGGCGAGCTGCAGGATGCGGGCGAAGCCTTGGCCGCAGCTGGCATCGAGCCGCTGCAGCTGCGCGAGAAGGAAGGCCTAGCGCTCATCAACGGCACCGATGGCATGCTCGGCCAGCTCTGCCTGGCCATTACTGACCTGCGCGCGGCCGCAAAGACCGCCGATATTGCCACCGCCATGACCGTGGAGGGCCTGCTGGGTACCCTCGTTGTCTTTGCAGATGACCTGCAGCAGTTGCGCCCACATCCGGGCCAGGCCGATGCCGCGGCCAATATCCTCCAGGTGGCCGAGGGGTCACAGATCTTGGAAGCCGCGCTCGAGGAGTTCAAGAAGAATCAGGTACAGGATGCCTACTCCGTGCGCTGCGCCCCGCAGGTCGCCGGCGGTTTCCGCGATACGTTGACCCACACTGCCCAGGTGGCTGAACGCGAGCTGGCTGCCGCGGTGGATAATCCGGTGGTGACCAAGGATGGCCGCGTGGTCTCCAATGGTAACTTCCACGGCGCGCCGGTGGCCTATGCGCTCGACTTCCTGGCAATTGTCACCGCGGATTTGGCCTCGATTTCCGAGCGCCGTACCGACCGCTTCCTGGACCCGGCACGCAACCGCGGGCTGAACGCATTTCTTGCCGACGACCCCGGTGTTGACTCCGGCCACATGATTGCCCAGTACGCCCAGGCCGGCATCGTGAGCGAAATGAAGCGCCTGGCCAACCCATCTTCGGCCGATTCCATTCCTTCTTCTGCCATGCAGGAAGACCACGTGTCTATGGGCTGGTCCGCGGCTCGCAAGCTGCGCAAGGCCGTCGATGGCCTGCAGCGCGTGCTGGCCGTTGAGATCCTCACCGCCGCCCGCGCCATCGACATGCGCGAGGGTGCCCCGGCTAAGGGAACCGGCGCGGTGATCGCCAAGCTGCGCGAAACCGTCAAGGGGCCAGGTGTGGACCGTTACCTCTCTCCGGAAATCGAGGAGACCGTGCGCCTAGTCAAGGAGGGCGCGCTTGTCGAAGCCGTCGAGAATGCTACCGGAAAGCTGCGTGGTTAATATGTCGATCATCTCTTGGCGCCCGCAATCTGAGCCCAACCCCTTGCCGTTTTCCCCTTTTAAAGCCAGCACGGTACCGCGCCCCATTGGATGGCTTTCCAGCGTGGATGGTGAGGGCCGCGAAAACATCGCGCCCTATAGTCAGTGGCAAAACCTCACCTTCGATCCACCCATGGTGATGTTTTCGGCCAACCAGTACCCGGATGGTCGCCGCAAGGACACGGTGCTTAACGCGGAGGAGACCGGCTGGTTCGTGTGGAATATGGCCACCTATGATCTACGCGAGGAAGTCAATAAATCCGCCCAGGTGCTCGACTATGGCGACAGCGAGTGGGACCGCCTTTCCGTAACCAAGGAATATGCGGACAATTACCGCATTCCCATGGTGAAAGAATCGCCGGTGAAGTTCGAGTGCCAGTACAAGACCACGCTGCGCGTGCCTGGTAATTCCAAGGTGGGCAGCATCGACCTCGTGGTGGCGGATGTAAAAACCATCCATATCGATGAATCTGTCATCGATGAGGAAGGTAAGCTTGACATCCTCAAGATTAAGCCCATCGCGCGCATGGGCTACTTTGACTACACCGTGGTCACAGGAAAATTCGAGATGCGCGTGCCCGGCTCCGACGACGCCGCGCGCGCCGGACTAGAGGGCAGCGCCTAGCGCATCGGCCATAGCCCGCTGGCCCGCGTGGGTGGATCAAGCGGCGAGGAGGGCCGCAGAAAAGAGGGGGATAAACCGGCGCATGCAGGCCGTCATAGATCATCCCGCATGTGTCTCATATACGAGACAGTTAGGGCTAATGTGGCATGGTACACAGAGCTGTGTCACAGTACTTTATGACATGTGACGCTGAACAAGTCCTCGGGGACAGCCCCGGGATACCGGCCTAGGGGGCTTGTGTGGGCGTCGAAAAGCACAAGCGAAAGGAATCCTCACCATGTCTCAACCACGCGAAGTACGCGCACCGCGCGGAACCGAATTGTCCGCCAAGTCCTGGCAGACCGAAGCGCCCCTGCGCATGCTCATGAATAACCTCGACCCGGAGGTAGCCGAGCGCCCCGAGGATCTCGTGGTCTACGGCGGCACCGGCCGTGCAGCGCGCAGCTGGGAAGCCTTCGATGCCATCGTAGAGTCCCTTAAGGATCTCGAGTCCGACGAGACCCTGCTCGTCCAGTCGGGTAAGCCGGTCGGCATCTGGAAGACCAATGAGTGGGCACCCCGCGTGCTCATCGCAAACTCCAACCTCGTGGGGGACTGGGCCAACTGGGAGCACTTCCGTGAGCTCGAGGACGAGGGCCTCATGATGTACGGCCAAATGACGGCCGGCTCCTGGATCTACATCGCTACCCAGGGCATCCTGCAGGGCACCTTTGAGACCTTCGCGGCCGTAGCGAAGAAGCGTTTTGGCGGCACCCTGGCCGGCACTTTCACCCTGACCGGTGGCTGCGGCGGCATGGGTGGCGCACAGCCGCTGTCTGTCACCCTTAACGGTGGTGCCTGCCTCATCGTGGACGTTGATGAAACCCGCCTAAAGCGCCGCCAGCATAAGCGTTACCTCGATGAGGTTGTCACCGACCTAGATGAAGCACTCAAGCTGGTTCTTGACGCCAAGGAAAACAAGAAGCCGCTATCCGTAGGCCTGGTAGGCAACGCCGCCGAGGTATTCCCGGAGATTCTGCGCCGCCAGCGCGCCGGGGAATTTACCGTCGACATCGTCACCGACCAGACCTCGGCCCACGATCCTTTGTCCTACCTGCCTTCTGAAATCACCGTTGAAGACTGGCACAACGAGGCTAAGGCGGATCCAACCACCTTCACTAAGAAGGCCCGCGAGTCCATGGCTGCTCAGGTCCAGGCTATGGTCGAGTTCCAGGATGAGGGCGCAGAGGTCTTTGACTATGGCAACTCCATTCGTGATGAGGCTCGCAAGGCCGGCTACCAGCGTGCCTTCGAGTTCCCTGGCTTTGTGCCGGCCTACATTCGTCCGCTGTTCTGCGAGGGCCTTGGCCCGTTCCGCTGGGCTGCGCTCTCCGGTGACCCAGAGGACATCAAGGTAACCGACCAAGCCCTCAAGGAGCTCTTCCCAGACAACGAGCACCTGCACAACTGGCTCGACGCAGCAGAGGAGTACGTTGAGTTCGAAGGGCTGCCGGCGCGTATTTGCTGGCTCGGCTATAACGAGCGCCACAAGGCCGGCCTGCTCTTCAACGAGCTTGTCCGTGACGGAAAGGTCTCTGCTCCGATTGTTATCGGGCGTGATCACCTCGACTCCGGTTCCGTGGCTTCTCCGTACCGCGAAACCGAGGCGATGCTCGATGGCACTGACGCGGTAGCAGACTGGCCACTGCTTAACGCCATGACCGCTGTGTCTTCCGGTGCTACCTGGGTGTCCCTTCACCACGGCGGCGGCGTGGGCATGGGCCGTTCCATCCACGCCGGTCAGGTTACCGTTGCAGACGGCACCGAGTTGGCCGCCGCCAAGCTGCGCGCGGTCCTCACCAACGACCCGGGCATGGGCGTTATCCGCCACGTCGATTCCGGATACACTCGCGCGAAGGAAGTAGCTGATGAGCGCGGCGTACGTATTCCGATGGAATTTCGAGCTCGCGACTAGCAGACGGCACCACATACGGGTTGGTCAAACCCAGAAAGGACGCTTTAGATGAGCACCCTGTTTACTGGAATCTCCGAATTACACACGGTTAGTGAAGCCGGAACGCTTGACGACGCCGCCATCGTCGTCACCGATGGTGTGGTTTCGTGGGTGGGGCAGCGGTCTCAAGCGCCGGCCGCTGACGACATCGTGGATTGCGGTGGGCGAGCAGTTTTGCCCGGTTGGGTCGATTCGCATACCCACATGATTTTCGATGGAGACCGCTCCGCCGAATTCGAGGCCCGCATGAGCGGTGGCTCTTATGAAGCAGGCGGCATTGCAGTCACTATGGATGCCACTCGCTCTGCTGGCGAAAGCCGACTCGAGCAGCTTCTGGTCGAGCGCATTGCAGCGGCCCGTCGAGGCGGTACTACGACCGTCGAGACAAAGACTGGGTACGGCCTCAACACCGAATCCGAAGTGCTAGCTGCGCGGGTAGCATCCAAGTACGCAGATGACGTCACTTTTCTCGGCGCGCACCTTGTTCCACCAGGCGCGGATGCTGATGACTATTTGGATGAGGTCGTAGGCCCGATGCTTGACGGCGTCGCAGACTATGCGAATTGGATTGACGTGTTCTGTGAGCGAGGCGCGTTTGATGAGACGCAGTCTCGGCGGGTTCTTGCTGCTGGTAAGGAACGTGGCTTAGGCGTGCGTGTACACGGTAATCAGTTGGGTGAGGGGCCCGGTGTTCAACTCGCGGTTGAGCTGGATGCCGCTTCAGTCGACCACGTTAACTATTTGAGCGATGCCGACATTGAGGCTTTAGCCAACTCCGAGACCGTCGCTACCATGCTTCCTGCCTGCGATCTTTCCACTCGCGAGCCGCTAGCTCCAGGGCGTCGTCTGCTTGATGCAGGCGCCACCGTTGCTATCGCTTCTAATCTGAATCCGGGAACGTCTTATACCTCCTCGATGAATTTTTGTGTTACTACGGCGGTGTTGCAGCAGCGTCTATCTCTAGACGAGGCTGTCCGAGCAGCGACGTTTGGTGGCGCTAAAGCTCTTCGCAGGCACGATGTTGGTGGAGGCCTAGATGCGCAGGGGCGTCCGGCAAAGGGCACGATTGTTGAAGGCGCTGCGGCCGATCTTCATGTGCTCGATGCACCGAGCGCCATTCACCTGGCTTATCGCCCGGGTATGCCCATGACGTGGCGTACGTTTGTCGCAGGAAAACCTGCGTTCTAAAGGCGCTCAGCGATGGCATGTGCCATCGCTGACTGCCCTTCGTGGGTGGGATGCATAGGGTAGGCCCCATTTTCAGTCCCCGCGAGGTCGACCCAGCGCTCCGCAACGGGGGCGCAGCCGGTGTGCAGTTCGGTGCCCGGTGGCACGACGAACTGCGCGCCGGCGCGGTGGGCTGCTTGCTCGACTTCCAAGTTGATCTGCGAAATCTTTTGCATCAGCCAAAGACGGTCGACGTCGCTGACTTTTTCAATCGCGGGGCAATTGCTTTCGTTATCCGTCGGTGCAAGAAGTGGCATATAGGCGGTCGCGAAAATCTTGGCCTGTGGGGCCTTGCGGTGGATGCCGGCGTAGACATCGTCTAGCTTGGCAGGCAGTGCCGCCAGGGCTTGGTCGATCTCCCCGCCGTGGAGTTCGGCGCAATTCAGATCGTTGGTGTTCATAGCGCAGCTTGTCAGTACGCCGAAGCCGGCGTCATTGCCGCCGATGGACAAGGTGATGATGTCGGTCGTGGTGTCCACGGCGTCCAACTGCGGTGGAAGGTCCGCACGTGGCCCCAGGACGTGGTCGGTTAGGGCGCCTTGGCACGTGACGTCGTCAAGCGCGAGCCCCTTCATCTGCTGTAACTGTGACGGATAGTTGTCGCTCGCCCGTGCACACCATCCTGGCCCGGTGTGTGGGGCGCCGCGGGTGCCCATCGAGGCATAAGAGTCGCCCAACGCGACGTAGTGCAGGGCGTCGCTAGTCTGCTCGTCCTTGCCTGTCTCTTCTTTTGCTGTGTCGCAGGCGCCAAGGCTGAGCGCTAGGGCGGTGGTTGCCAGCGCAGCCAGCGTGCTGTGGCGCACGTGGCGCGGAAAGAGACGAGCGGGGATGGTCATGGGCGTGATTGTACGCAAATGCGGGGGAAGGTTGACTATGAAATTGGGCGGGTGTGACCGTTAGGTAATGGGATAGATGGTGTGTTTGTTGGCACCTTTAAAGCGCTTTTAGCTCGATCGATGGCGGTAGGGGGTTTGTATAACGTACTGTGGAGCAAGCAATGAGCATTACCGATAACGCCACCGGCGGCGTGAACGAGCCGGAAGAAATCAATAAGTCGGAATCTCAGGAAATCTCGCAAGGTGACGTTGAAACCACCGGGGCTGCGAATAACCCTGAGGACACCGGCGCTGAAAATACTTCAGCCAACGACAATTCCCAGGGGTTTGCAACTCTCGGCCTGCCTGACGATGTTCAGCACGCCGTTGCGAAGGTCGGCTTTACCCAGCCATCCCCAATCCAGGAACAAACCATCCCGATCCTGATGGAAGGCCGCGACGTCGTGGGCCTCGCCCAGACGGGTACCGGAAAGACCGCAGCTTTCGCGCTGCCGGTTCTATCCCAGGTCGACCCAGAAGTACGCCACCCACAGGCACTGGTTCTCGCCCCAACGCGTGAACTTGCCCTGCAGGTTGCGGACTCTTTCCAGTCCTTTGCTGATCACCTGGGCCGCATCGAGGTGCTGCCAATCTACGGTGGTCAGGCATACGGCATTCAGCTTTCTGGTCTGCGCCGTGGCGCCCAGATCATCGTCGGCACCCCAGGCCGCGTCATCGACCACCTGGAGAAGGGCTCCCTGGATATTTCCCAGCTGCGCTTCCTGGTCCTCGACGAGGCAGACGAGATGCTGAACATGGGCTTCCAGGAAGACGTTGAGCGCATCCTGGAAGACACTCCGGAAGAAAAGCAGGTCGCGCTGTTCTCGGCAACGATGCCGAACTCCATCCGCCGCCTGTCTAAGCAGTACCTCAACGATCCTGCTGAGGTAACGGTCAAGTCTGAGCGCCGCACCAATGACAACATCACGCAGCGCTACCTTTTGACCCCACACCGTCAGAAGATGGATGCCTTCACCCGCATCCTCGAGGTCATCGAGTACGACGCCATCATCGTCTTTTGCCGTACCAAGCACGAGACCGAAGAGGTCGCTGACAATCTGCGCGACGCTGGCTATAACGCGGCCGCCATTAACGGCGACATCGCCCAGCAGCAGCGTGAGCGCACCGTTGACCAGCTCAAGGATGGCCGCTTGGACATCCTCGTGGCTACAGACGTCGCCGCTCGTGGCCTGGACGTTGAGCGCATCACCCACGTGGTCAACTACGACATCCCGAACGACACCGAGTCCTACGTGCACCGCATTGGCCGTACCGGCCGTGCAGGCCGTACCGGTGAGGCGATCCTGTTCGTCACCCCGCGTGAGCGCCGCATGCTGCGCTCCATCGAGCGCGTGACCAACGCCCGCCTCGAGGAAATGGACCTGCCTTCCGCTGACGAGGTCAACGAGAAGCGCAAGGAAAAATTCCTGGCCAAGATCGGCGAGTCCCTGGGTGAGAAGCAGTTCGAGTTCTTCCGCGACATGGTTCGCGAGTACTCTGCAACGAACAACGTTGCCATGGATGACATCGCCGCAGCGCTTGCAGTCCAGCTGCAGGGCGGTAAGGACTTCCTGCTCAAGGAGCAGCCAGCGCCGAAGCGCGACCGCCGTGACCGCGACCGTTTTGACCGTGGGGATCGCCGCGACCGTGGTGGACGTGGCGGCTTCCGTGACCGCGATCGTGACCGTGGCCCGCGCCGCCCGGACGGTGACTTTGAGACCTACCGCCTGGACGTCGGCAAGCGCCAGAACGTGCGCCCAGGCGCCATCGTCGGTGCGCTGGCCAACGAGGGTGGCTTGTCCTCCAAGGACTTCGGCCGCATCACCATTGCAGTGGGCCACACCCTGGTCGACCTGCCGAAGAACCTTGACCGCGCAGTGCTGGACCGTCTGAAGGACACACGCATCTCCGGCCAGCTGATTAACATCGCCAAGGACACCGGCCGCCCGCCGCGCCGCGATGGCGATGACCGTGGCGGACGCGGCGGCCGTGGTGGTTACCGTGATGATCGTCGCGGAGGCCGTGGGCGCCGTGACGACCGTGGCGGACGGGGTGGCCGTGGTGGCTACCGTGACCGTGATGACCGTCGTGGCGGTTGGCACGACTAACACGCGCAAAGCGTTACCGCCGTCCTTTTTCTTCCGCGGTACCTTAGAGGTGCAGCAAACCAGGGAGAATGGGGGGACGGCGGTTTCGCCGTTTTAGCGCAACTTCAAATGCTGTATGCCCGCGATGATGCCTTCGCGCCATGGGGCATAATCGTGGCCGCCGACGAATTGGCGCGATACCTGGTGAGGTGACTGCAAGCAACGCGCGAACTCTTGATTGACACTGCCCATGGAATCCTTTTTCGTGGGGGTGCTGGAACTCAATGCGGTCTCTAGGGTGCCAATCTCATGGAAGATTCGCCGCGGTGGCCCGGCAAGCGGCTTTTGCCAAGCCGCAAGTTCTTCTGGATCAAACCAAAAGGACGCCGACTGCACGATGGCATTTTCTAGCAGGTCCGGACGCCTGCGCACGGTGCGAGCGGCGGCGAGCCCGCCGAAGGAAGCGCCGGCGATGGCGGTGTCCGCAGGTCGCATATTTACCCCGAGACCATGCAGCCAGGGAAGCAACTGATCGGCGAGAAAAGGCTCAAGCACCGCCGCGTTGCACAGCAAGGTGCCGCGGTCTTGCGCATTCGTGGTGCTGAAATATGCGGTGCTGCACTGCGGCGCGAACGGGTAGGAGTTTACGTACCTGTTGCCATCTGTGAGCAACAGAAGCGAAGGGCCGCCGGTGATATCAGCCCAGGCCTCCACACTAAAGCGGTGGCCGTCGGGGGCGGCAATATCGAAAAGCGTGTGGTGTTGGGGCTTGCGAACGGGATAAGGCGCGGCCGGAACTTCACCAGACGCTGGCACGCGCAGGCAAGTAAGGTTTCCCACCCTCTCGGATTCTTGGTCGAGTGCTGTGGCAGTTTCAATGTGTTTAATCCATTGCTCCCGTTCGGTTGAAATTGGCTTGCCTGCAGGAATTAGCCCGGCACTCATTACGAGACCGCGCGGTAGCGCGAAAGCGCCGACGAACCAGTCGCGGTAAGGCCGTAGCCGGAAATGCTCGAGGTCTTCGCGATGGACGTGAGTGATTGTGTCGAAGAAAACGTAAGCGTCGTGAGGCGAAGCGATGAGTACAACCGCTTGGTCATCGGTGTGCGAAAGCACCTGGTAACGCGCATAGACCTTTTCGGGATTAACTTCGTCCCAATCGAAATCAATGCGCTGAGCTGCACTAAGAAGGCTAATTTCGGATAACATAACGAGTTAGTATAGCATCACCTAAATAAATAATGGGTTACTTTAGTTCGGTGGGAGGTTTGCCTCGTGCTCACAGTTCGGCGTATTGCCGTCTTAGTGCTGACCTGCGCAATTCTTGCCTTGTTGTGTTTTGCTTCTTTAGCTATCGGTTCATCCCACATTCCGCTAGCCAACGTGTGGCACTTGCTCCTTCATCCTGATGGCTCCGGTGAAAGCTACAACGTCAATGGGTTGCGTCTGCAGCGGACGGTGGTGGGCGTGCTCGTGGGAGTAGCCCTTGCAGTCGCAGGTGCAGTAATGCAGGTGATTACTAGGAACCCGATGGCAGACCCAGGCTTACTGGGCGTCAACTCTGGGGCTTCGCTCGCCATCGTGGTGGGTGCGTGCTTGGGTAGCGCTGATAGTGCCCACATGCAATTTCTCCTCGCTGCGGTGGGCGCGGCCGGCGCTGCGACTTTGGTGTACTTCGTTGGCGGTGCCTCGCAAGTGGGCGGTGCCTCGCCCGTGCGGCTGGTGCTCGCTGGCGCCGCCTTTTCCGCCGCGTCCGGCGGCGTCGTTTCGGCACTATTGTTGTTGCGCGAAGATGCATTTCAAACGTTTCGCTACTGGGACGTGGGCGCGCTAACTCGCAACGACGTCAACCTGTGGTGGTTTGCGGTACCGCTCGCCGCTGGGCTCGTCATCATCTTTGCAACGTTCCCGCAGCTTTCAAACATGGCGCTTGGCGACGACGTCGCTGCCGCCTTGGGCACCGATGTGGTGCGAACCCGAGGCCTTGCCTTGGTGGGGCTGACCTTGCTTTGTGCTGCCGCAACTGCGATTGCTGGCCCCATCAGCTTCGTGGGGCTCATGGTCCCACTGTGGGCGGGATGGCTGATGGGCTCACACCTTGCCTGGACCATCTCCTTGTGCTTGGTATTCGGACCGTGCTTGATGCTCACTGCAGACATCCTGGGCCGCGTCATCGCCAGGCCCTCCGAGATCCCAGTGGGTGTCCTTACTGCCTTTGTCGGAGCGCCCTTCTTGTTCTTTATGGCAACTCGAATGAAGACTCGGAGCTGACATGTCACACCTAATACAGCGAGGTGGTCTGCCGAAAGGTCAGTGGCGAGTGGGAACGGGGAAGTACTCGGTCATTGTCCATTTCCGCAGTTGGGGCGTTTGTTTAGCATGTTCCATACTTCTATTGGCATTGAGCCTTGTCGCTTTACGCGTTGGTACCACTAGTTATGGATTTGCGGACTTGTGGGAAGTTCTTAGCGGAGGCGGGGAAAAGCGCGCTCGCTTGGTGATAGTGGAGTGGCGTCTACCGCGCATCCTTGCGGGCATCGTGGTAGGAGCGCTGTTGGGTATGTCGGGGGGTGTTTTCCAAACGATAACTCGCAACCCCTTGGGCAGCCCGGACATCATCGGGTTTTCCATGGGCGCACAGACGGGAATCTTGGTGAGCGTCCTCGTCTTTGGCGGCAGCATCATTGGTTCTTCCTTCGCGGCAATGGTGGGCGGAACCCTAGCCGGGGCAGTGATCTTTGCTTTGTCCAGCAAAGGAGGCTTTGGCGGTGTGCGCCTGATTTTGGCCGGCATCGCGCTGTCGGCGATGCTGGGCTCTTTAAATCGCTGGCTCCTGCTCCAGGCCGATAGCGATGCCGCCTATGGCGCGGCTCGTGCTATTACGGGAACGCTTACCGCAGTCGAGTGGAAGGAAGTGACCGTTGCTCTCGCCGCTGGCGGGGTGGTGATGCTCCTCCTGCTGTGTGCGCAGCGCCAGCTGCACCTTTTAGCGCTGGGGGAGCAACGCGCTAGCACACTCGGTATGCGCGTTAACACGGAACGCGCTTGGTTGGTTATCTTGGCAACGCTCATGGTCGCCATCGCGACTACAACCGCGGGCCCCATCGCGTTCATTGCGTTACTAGCTCCTCATATTTCGAAACAGCTTACCGGTTGTAACACCCCAGTTGTTCCGGCGGCTGCCGTCGGATCAACGTTGCTCTTAGGCGCCGATGTCATGGGGCAGGTCTGGGCTTCCGAACTACCCGTGGGAGTCATCACTGCTGCAGTAGGCGGGTTTTACTTTTTCGGTCTGTTGCTGCGGAAGGAAACAAGATGAAGACGAAACTAAAGCTGAGCGAAGTGCGCACTACCTATGGCAAGAACGTGATTTCTGAATCGGTGACGCTGGAGATTCCGGCAGCGGAATTTACCGCAATCATTGGTCCAAACGCCTGCGGCAAGTCAACGCTGCTCAGTGCCATCGCCCGATTACACAAGCCTGACGAAGGCTCCATCGTGCTGGATGGGCGGGAAGTCTATGCCACCGCGCCCCGGCAACTCGCGCGAAGGCTTGGGCTGCTGCCGCAGGAGGCCAAGGCGCCAGAGAAGATGACCGTGCGTGAACTGGTGGCGCATGGCCGCTCGCCACACCAAAGCCTTTTCCGCCAGTGGTCGAGCGCGGACCGTGAAGCTGTAGATCTGGCCATGGCACAAACTGGTGTTGCCGACTTGGCAGATAGAGAGGTAGATGCTCTTTCAGGCGGTCAGCGCCAACGCGTCTGGCTTGCACTCGTGTTGGCTCAGCAGACTGAGACCATCCTGCTCGATGAGCCGGTGAGCTTTCTCGACCTTGCACATCACATCGACATCTTGGAACTGTGCCAGAAGTTGTGCAATGAAGGCCGAACGGTGGTGGCGGTCTTGCACGATCTCAATCTTGCGCTGCGCTATGCCTCCAATCTGGTGGTCATGAAAGACGGAGCCGTCGTGGGGCAGGGGCCGCCTCGTGAGGTGGTCACTGAGCAGCTGCTCGAACATGTCTACGGTGTGCGCTGCCTTGTCACCCCAGCCCCACTCCCCCACGAGCCGATGGTCATTCCCAGGCCGCGGTTGAAGCCAAATTCCTGATCTCGAACCCCTAAACAAAGTCCATCCGATTTCTCAAGGAGAAAAATTGAAACGACATCTCAACGCTATTACGGCGCTAACGGTTGTATTAGCTACCAGCGTGGCGCTTGTTAGCTGCAGCAGCCAAGACGCTGGTGAGCAGGAAAGACCTGAGGCTCAGACGCAAGCGACGCAGACGGGGCAGTGGCCCCGCACCGTAGAAACCGATGACGGCAACCTAGAGATTGAGGCACAGCCACAGCGCATCGTCTCGACCTCGACGACACTGACCGGTTCGCTCCTCGCCCTAGGAGCACCCGTCGTGGCCTCGGGCGCGACCAAGCCCAATATCGAGGGATTGTCCGATGATCAGGGCTTTTTCAATCAATACTCGGAGGAGGCCAAAGCCAAAGGGGTGGAAAAGCTGTGGTCGAATTCTTCACCAAACCCAGAAGACGTTCTGCCTTACGAGCCGGATCTAATCATCGTTTCAAAAAATGGCGGCGATTCAGCCTATGACCAGGTGGATCAGCTGAGGAAGATCGCGCCAGTGATGGTGGTGGATTATACGAAGGCCTCGTGGCAAGACGTCACGACCATGCTGGCGAAGGCAACCGGCAAGGAGGACAAGGCCAAACAAATTCTTGCGGACTTCGACCAGAAAGTGGACAAGGTCGCGAATTCCATCAAGGTCCCAGATCATGCGGTGTCGCCGCTAACCGTCTTTGGAGATGGCTCGGGCGCAGCTGCACTGACGCACAAGGCTGCGCAATCGCAGCTCCTGGAAAGACTTGGCTTCACGCTGACGGATATCCCTGAGCAAGTAAAGGGTGATACTTCGATGGGCAAGTCGCGCGGCGACATCGTCCAGCTGTCCTTGGAAAACGTGCAAAAAGGTCTGCCAGGCGAATCTTGGATCGTCGTCGCTGGCGATAAGAAAACCCAAGCGACAATGGAAAAGGAACAAGCCTTCAACACTTCACCGGCATATAAGAATAAGCAGGTCTACTTTTTGCCAGGGGAGACCTTCCGCCTTGATTACTTCTCCGCGCAGCTGATGCTCGATTCCCTGGCCAAGCAGTTTGCTGAATAAGCGCAAGGCCCCAACAGCATAAATAGGCCGCGATCCCCACGGATCGCGGCCTATTTATGCTGTTGGCTGATTAGACAAACATCAAGATTGCGCAGATCATCCACAGCAGGTTGAAGATGCCGGAGAAAGCGGAAAGCTGCTTCTTCAGACCTTCAGCGTCCATGTCTTCGGCGCCGTCGAGAGCAGCGAGGGCCTTCTTCTGCTTCGGCACGATGAGGAAGAACAGCAGGCACCAAGCGATAACTGCCAGCAGGATCGCGATGTGGAACTGGACTGCGGACTTGTAGGCTTCGAGGTCCGTCAGGAAGACAGCGACGCCCAGAACCGGCACGATGGCGGAGATGTAGCCATAAGTGTTGGTGATCTTGTGCAGGATGCGCGCTGCACCGACTGCTACGTGCTCACCATTGGCGGCGCTAAACATCTGACCAGGGAAGGCAGAAGTTGCCACGCAGACCGGGCCGATGAGCAGCACTGCTGCGAGGACGTGCAGAATTACTAGAAGACTAGTCATGGAGGCCTTTCACTTCAGTTTGGGGTTCGCAAGAAGTTTAGTCAGTGGTGAGCTGGAAATCGAACCGACACTGCCTGCGCATTACCCGTACATCCGCAGCTGGAAGGGGCAAATCATATTTGCGTGCCACGGCCGCAAGCCGGCGGGAGTAGTCGCAGCGGTTGGCAGGCGGTAGCCACTCGGAAGGCAGGGAATCGGACTTGTCCTGGTTGAGATCTTTTGCAGTTGCTACCAAGTTGAGCGGGTCATTGGCAAAGGCTGTCTTGCGCTGCCTATCCCAGCGGTAGGCGCCCATGTCCCACGCCGCCGAAAGAGGGAAGACGTGGTCGACCTCAACGGTGGCTGGGTTGTGTTTACCCGAATAAGGATCGTATAGGCCGTAGGCGGTGGCCTGGGCATCTCGTACATTGTCCTTTGTATCGGGTAGCCAGCCGCCGAAGGCTTCGCGTTCGTAGCCGATGATGCGAACTCGCATATCTGCTTCAGCCACGCCCAAGGGCGGGCCCGGCAGGAAGTGGTTTAGGCCCCACAACGCAGTAACCGCGCACAGCCCGGCAAGAAAATAGTGCTTCATAGACTATTTAGACTTGTGCCGTGCTGTGCGCGGTTCCCGGTGGGGAGATATAAGGGTGGCTTAGCCTTGTACCTTCTCTGCTGCTTCCTCGAAGTCCAAGTTTTTGTTGTTTTCAACAAGCTTGGCCAGCTGGGAAGCTTCTTCGAACTCGGTGACGACCTTGGTATCTGGTGCCTTGGTCACTAGGGAGACCACGCCGGTGACCACCAGGGAGATGGCAAAGCCTGGGACCAGCTCGTAGAGGGCATCGGAAAGCGCAGACATGCCCCAGCCGATAGCCACGATGGCACCGGTCACCATGCCGGCAATCGCGCCGGTGGAGTTCAGGCGCTTCCAGTACAGGGACAGCAGCACCAGCGGGCCGAATGCGGAACCGAAGCCGGCCCAAGCGAAGCCGACCAAGCCCAGGATGGAATCGGAAGGATTAATCGCCAGGACTGTCGCGATGATGGCAATGGCAACCACAGCCGTACGCGATAGGTTAATGAGAACGTCCTGGGAGGGCTTCTTCTTTGCCACGATCATGAACAGATCCTCGATCAGAGAGGTGGAAACCACGAGCATCTGTGAGGACATGGTGGACATGATGGCGGCCAGAACCGCAGTCAGAACCAGACCTGCAAAAAGTGGGTGGAACATGACCTGGGCCATGTCAAGGAAGATGGTTTCGTAGTTTTCCTGATCGGTAATGGCGTGATCAGTGTTGGTGAAAAATACCGTGCCGGCCAGGGCCACGAAGATGGCGCCAATCAGGGAAAGGAACATCCAGCTGATGCCGTAGAAGCGGCCCGCGCGGGCGTCGGCAGGCTTGCGCAGCGCCATGAAGCGCACGATGATGTGCGGCTGACCAAAATACCCCAAGCCCCAGGCTAGGTTGCCGATGATAACTGCTGCGGAAACACCGGAGAAGAGCGAGAAGTACTCAGGGTTTTCAATGACTCCGCCGGAAGCATAAGGATTCTCCGCCGCGAAGCTGAAGATATCGCCAGGATTATCCAAAGTCATGATTGCCATGATCGGAACGATGATGAGCGAGGCGAACATGAGCAAGCCCTGCACGGTATCGGTGTAGGAGACCGCGAGGAAGCCGCCGACGAAGGTGTAGAACACGGTAACGGCCGCAACGATCAGCATGCCGACCAAGTAATCGCCGCCGAAGGTGGACTCGAAATAGCGGCCGCCGGAGACCATGCCGGAAGAGACATAGAAGGTAAAGAAGAAGATGATGATGGCGGCCGAGAGAATGCGCAGCACGCGGGATTTGTCATGCAGGCGGTTCTCAAAGAAGGACGGAACGGTAATCGAGTTACCGGCAATCTCAGAGTAGGAGCGCAGGCGTGGGGCGACCCATTTCCAGTTGGCCCATGCGCCAACCAGCAGGCCGATGGCCATCCATAGCTCCGACATGCCCGTTAAGAACAATGCGCCAGGCAGGCCCATGAGCAGCCAGCCGGACATGTCCGAGGCGCCGGCGGACAGTGCCGCGACGAAGGGGTGGAGTCCACGCCCGCCCAGGACGTAATCGTCGTACTGGTCTGTTTGTTTATAGCTCCAGAAACCGATGGCGGCCATCGCGAGCAGATAGAGAATCATCGCCACGACGTACCAAGTGGAATCTTGCACGGATTTCTCCTCGTTGTTTGAGAGTAGGACCCTCCCACGCTAACGTGACGCGCATTACAACCCAACGAGATTCTGTCCCGTTACCAAAAATATGTGACTCCATACACAGGTAAATCTCATGGTCTATCAGTGGAAACGTAAGAATATAACGAGATTATAACGATTGCGCTTTCTTGCAATTTTCGCCCTTAAAGCTCTCGCCCTGCCCCCAAAAGGTGCGCTGCTAGACTGGCAGCTATGGCTTCTTACCTCCTCCACGGCCCTTGGCTCCCAGTCTCAGGGCTTAGCCTATGGATTGAGCAGGTGGAAGGGCACAAGATCATCATGCCTTCGGCAGTGCCAGAGGGGACTTTCCCCGAGGTGGTGGAGACAATTCTTGCCAAGAAGTCCTTCCGCAACCGCGCCCGAGTCTCTTTGCGCACGCCAAAGGGCAAGGACGTCTCCCTCATGGTCCCCATGGCCATGTTTGCTCCCGAGGAAGCCGTGGCCACCCTGGCCAAGATGGAGTTTTTAGACTCACTAAGCCAAGCGGCAACACCGGAACAAAAAGCCACCATCGCCCCAGATCTTCTGTGGCTGATTCGCGCCTACCGGGGACTTAGCAAGTTCGTGCGCGCCGGGCGCGTGACCATCCGCCTTTCCTATCAGGGCGGCGAGTGGTTCCCCATGTGGCAGCTGACCTCGGGCTTGGGCGAGCGCGGATGGCTCGCCGAGATGCTGGCTGCCGCGCCGGGCATTTTGACCATCAATAACCGCGCGCTTTCTGATGACATGGCAGACGAGCTGACCCACTGGATCGCATTTACACAGTTGCGCTCGCTTGCCGACGCCCCCCGTCCCGCACCGTGGCACGACTTCGCGCAGGCCATGCTCACGACCGCGCCGGTGAAAAAGGGGCGCGCGCAGCTGCTGCGTGCTCTAAACGAGTGGAAAGACTCGATTACCTCTGTCGACCTGCAGCTGGTGTTCATTGTGGAAGAGCCCGGCCACGATGAAGATCCAGAATCCAGCGTCTGGCCCATCCGCGTGCAGGTCCGTTCCGGCACCGACGCCCCGCGCCCCATCATCGAGGAGCAGCTGGACAGAGGCAGCGTGGTCAAGCTGCGCGACTCGCAGCGCAAGGCACTTAGCCTGGCGCCGCGCCTGCGCGAGTCTTCGGCCGTTCCGGACTATGACGCCGGCGATTGGGATGTATTCTTGGGCACCGATCAGCTGGTGGAGTTCGTTTCCAAGGACGTCGCCCAGCTCAAGGCAGCCGGCTTTACCGTGCTGCTGCCTAAGGCATGGGCGCACATGGAAACCAAAGCCAAACTGGAAACCCGCGAGGTGCGTGACCCTGCCGAAGGATCCACCAAGGCCCACCTCGGCATGGACAAGCTGGTGGAATATGATTGGCATCTTTCCGTAGGCGATATTGAGCTCACCGAGGAAGAGATGCGCCAGCTGGTGGCGTCCAAGTCCGGCCTGATTCGCCTCCGCGGCGAGTGGGTGACCGCCGATACCCAGGCGTTGTCCAAGATTTCCGAGTACATGGACAAGCTGGCGGAAACCGCCAAGAAGCGTAAGAAGAAGGAACTCGAGCGGCTTAGCGCCGCCGCCGAGCGCGCTCGGAAGCTAGAACAGCCGGGCTGGCAGGAACTTGTCGCGGACGTCGAAAAGCGCTTGCAAGAATTCAACGAGGGCGAAACCTCCCAGGTCTCCGTGGCGGAGCTGCGCGAGTTGGCCCTGCAATCCATGGCCGAGGAGCCAGTGGAATTTACCGGCTCGACGTGGCATACCTCTCTGCTCGGCGGCATGGATTCTCCCGCGCCCGCGCGCATCGAGCTGCCCGATACCGTCCAGGCGGAGCTGCGCGAGTATCAGCGCCGCGGCGTGGATTGGCTCTACTGGATGTCCCGCAACAACATTGGAGCAGTGCTCGCCGACGACATGGGCTTGGGCAAAACCCTCCAGCTGCTTACGCTGCTTGCCATCGAGCGCCAAGAAAACCCGGAGCTCAAGCCAACCATTGTCGTGGCGCCTACTTCCGTAGTGGGCAACTGGGCGCGCGAGGCCGCGAAGTTCGTGCCGAGCCTCAAAGTCCTGGTGCAGCACGGCTCGGATCGCCTCAAGGATGAAGCACTCATCAAAGCCGCGGAGAAGGCAGACCTCGTCATCACCTCCTACGGAACAGTCGGCCGTGACTTCCTTACCTTGGGCAAGGTGGAATGGGACCGCGTGGTGCTCGATGAGGCACAGGCGATTAAGAATGCCGCGACGCGTTCCTCGAAGGCGGTGCGCTCGCTGCCTTCGCGCCACCGTATCGCGTTGACCGGCACGCCGGTGGAAAACCGTTTGTCGGAGATGCGCTCCATCCTGGATTTCTGCAATCCCGGCGTTCTGGGCAGCGCGTCCTTCTTCCGTAATCATTTTGCCAAGGCCATCGAGCGTGAAAACGACGAGACCATGGCCGAGCGCCTGCGCCAGCTGACAGCGCCGTTTATCCTGCGCCGTCTCAAGACGGATCCGAACATCATCGATGACCTGCCAGAGAAATCGGAGCAGATCATCACCGTGGCGATGACGGCCGAGCAGGCGGCGTTGTACAAGGCGCTTGTTGACGACGTGCAAAAGGCCTTGGAGGTACGTGAGGGCATGTCGCGCCGCGGCCTGGTGTTGGCCTCGCTGACTCGCATCAAGCAGATCTGCAACCATCCGGCACACTATCTGGGCGATGGCTCCGCCATCACCATTAAGGGAAAGCACCGCTCGGGCAAGGTCGAAGAGCTGATGCGGATTGTGGACCAAGCTGTAGAAAGCGAAGAACGCATCCTCATCTTTACCCAGTACAAGGCCTTCGGCGACCTTTTGCAGCCTTATCTCACCCAGCAGCTGGGCAGGGACATCCCGTTCCTGCACGGTGGGGTGACAAAGAACCGTCGTGACCGAATGGTGGAGGAATTCCAGGCGCCGGACGGGCCGCCGGCGATGATCCTCTCGCTCAAGGCAGGCGGCACGGGCCTGAACCTGACCGCGGCGTCGATTGTTGTGCACATGGATCGCTGGTGGAATCCCGCCGTGGAAAACCAGGCGACCGACCGTGCCTTCCGCATTGGTCAGCAACGCAACGTGCAGGTCTACAAGATGATTACTGCGGGCACGCTCGAGGAATCCATCCAGGACATTTTGGACGGCAAGACGCACCTGGTCGGCGCCGTGGTAGGCGAGGGCGAAGGCTGGCTAACCGAGCTGGATCCGGAGCAATTGGCACAGCTGATGAGCTACAGGGAGGCTGACTAATGGCGCAGCATACTAAGTCTGAGGAACACGACAACGTCATCTATGCCAACTTCGGCGCGCGCAAACGCGTGAGCACGCCGGAGGAGGCCGGCCGCGTCTCTCGCGTGCGCAGCATGGCTCCTGCGGCAACGCGCATCGTCTCCTTCGTGAACAAGGAGGCCGATTCCGGGCGCATTACCCGTGGACGCCAGTACGCCAACGGCGGTCATGTGGTGGGCCTGGACGTGCGCAACGGCGCAGTACACGGCAAGGTTGCCGGTTCCCAGAACGAGCCTTTCACCGTGTTGTTGCAGGTGCCGTATCGCACCAACGATGACGTGGCGGAGCTGAGCCAAATGTTTGCCCGCACGCCGAACTCGATCGCGAACGCACGCGACGGCCTGCTCAGTGAGGAAGCGCTCGACATTCTCATTGCGCAAGACCCAGCCGATATGCGGTTTTCATGCACCTGCCCGGACCCCGAGTACGTGTGCAAGCACGTGGTTGCCGTGGCCGACCGGCTGGCGGCGCGCATGGATGCCGATCCCTCGGTAATCTTTGCCCTGCGTGGCTTGGACTTTGCGCGCCTCGAGCAGGCTGTGATGGAGCAGGCGAAAAATGTCTCCCAGGACAGTTTTTCCGGTAGCAGCCTCAGCCCCGAAGAGCGCAACGAGCTGTTTTGGGAAGGCCGGCAGTTGCCCGATATGCCGCGCCCGAAAGTGGCACCGGCAGTTGATGACTCTGACCCAGATCTGCTGCGTAAGGCCATGCGCGCCGTCAGCCATACGAACATAGATTTGCTTCGCGCGGTCTCTGATGTCGAGGACCTTTACTATCATCTGACTCACCAATAGGCATAAGGGCTTAGCGCCTGCTGCCGGAGACTTTAAAAGGGGAGAGTTTCATCCATGGTGACCTTCATCCATACCTCGGACTTTCAGTTGGGCATGACCCGCTGGTTCCTCGAGGGCGAGGCCCAGGTGCGCTTCAACGATGACCGTGAGGCGGCCGTTGTCAGGCTCGGCGAATTAGCCGCGGAAACCGGCGCGGAATTCATCGTGGTGGCAGGTGACG
>NZ_KV800712.1:291559-299459 GCF_001810285.1 Corynebacterium sp. HMSC071F07 | reverse complement strand
TGGGGCGTGCCAAGGAGGCCTTTCGCAATCTGCCGGTGCCTGTTTATCTGTTGCCCGGCAACCACGATCCGCTGGTGGCGGATTCCATCCTGCGCAAGCCTTTTGCGGACAACGTCCACGTCATCGCGGATTCCACCCCGATTGAGGTGCGCGAAGGAGTGGAGATCGTCGGCGCCCCGTATCTCTCCAAGCGCGCAAACTATGACCTCGTGCAGGCAGCGCTCGCCCCGCTCGAGCCTTACGACGGAGTGCGCATCGCCGTGGGCCACGGGCAGGTGGAAGCACGCGAGTCTGAGGCTGACGTTATTGACTTAAAGTTTGTTGAAAACCAGATTTCTGAGGGCGTCATCGATTACCTAGCTCTGGGAGATACCCACTCCACGCAGGCCTTGGGGCAGTCGGGGCGCGTCTGGTTCTCCGGCAGCCCGGAGACCACCGCTTTTGATGACCGCGAGCGCGATTCCGGCAATGCACTGGTCGTGGTAATCGACAATGGGCAGGTTGAGGTCACCCCGCACCACATCGGCCGCTGGGCTTTTCGCGCGGTGGCGGCAGACGTCAACTCCGACGAGGATGTCGAGCGCTTCCTCACTGTTCTCGATGACATGCCGAACAAGTCCCGTACCGCAGTGAAGTATGGCTTGCGCGGCACGGTGGGGTTGGGCGCCCAAGCGCGTTTGGAGCAAGGCTTGGCCGAGCTCGAGCCGGTCTTCGCCTCGCTGCGCCCGCGTGAGCGAACCATGGACTTGCACCTTGCTCCCGATGAGGAGGAACTTGCCAGTCTTGAGCTTTCCGGCTTCGCCGCTGATGCCTTGGCGGAGTTGGTGGAAAACCTGGAGGACCCTGTAGCCCGCGACGCAGCCAACCTGTTGTTCCGTCTCAGCGTGAAGGAGGCTTAAAGCCATGATGCGTCTACACAGCTTGGAAATCTGGAACGTCCGCGGCGTCGAGCATCTGCGTATCGAACAGCTGCCGGAGACCGGCGTCGTGGTCATCCACGGTGAGAACGAGGCCGGCAAGTCCACCATCGTGGAAGCCATCGATACCGTGCTGACGGAAAAGCACACGGGTGCCGCTAAGAAGATTAAGGCGCTCAAACCGGTGGACCGAGATGCGGGCCCTGAGGTAGAGCTTGAGGTCACCGTGGGGCCGTATCACTTCCGCATCCACAAGCGCTGGCTCAAGAAAAAGATGTCTGAACTGCGCGTTCTAGCACCGCGTGCGGCGCAATTTACTGGCGGCGAGGCCGATGACGAGCTGGATCGCATCTTGAACGAGCATCTTGACCGCCAGCTCCTTGACGCTCTGTTCCTCCGCCAGGATGACCTAGGCTCCGGCGTGGCTGCCGTGGGTATTCCTTCGGTGACGAATGCCTTGGAAGAAGCTAGCGGTATGGATACCGCGGCCGCGGAAGACTCTGAGCTGGTCAATCGCGTGCAGAAGGAATACGAAAAATACTTCACCGCGCGCACCGGGCAGCCGGCTAAAGAACTAAAGGATGCCCAAGAGCGCTACAACGCGGCAGAACTTGCGCACAATGAGGCCACGGAAGCATTGCGCCAGCTTGACGATGTCGTGGTCAAACATGAGGCTGCACAACTTGCCAAGCGCGACGCCGAGGAAGCATTGCCGGCAGCGCAGGCAGAGCTAGCCGAGCGCGAAAAGGACGTTGTTGAGGCCCGCGCCGCCCTCGAAAAAATCGAAGCCCAGCGCGAAGTGGTTGACCGCGCTGCGGCAGATTTGGAGGCCAAGAAAGAAGCACTTGAACGCCGCCGCAGCGCGGTGGAGGAGGTTTCCAGGGCCGCTGCGAATCTCACGGCTTTAGCCACCAAGGTCGAAGAACTTAGCGCGAGCGTCGAAGATGAGAAAGAAGCCCGCAGCGCGCTCGAGGAAAAGCTCGAGCGCGCAAATCAAACCTATGAGAAGGCACGCGCCAACCTCCAATACGCGCGAAAGGCGCACAAGAAGAAGGAGCGGGAGGCCCTTGGCGAGCGCCTTGAACACCTAGGCAAGCTCGACAAAGAACTAGCTGACCGCCGCGCCGAGGTAGCTCAAGCACCAGAGGTTGCAAACCTCAAAGACATCGAGCAAGCCGCTAACGAAGTCCAGGTCCAAGAACGCGTTTTTGCCGCAGCCGCTGCCAAGCTGGTCATCAGCGGTGAAGGCGAGTTCGAGGTCGACGGCGAAGTCCAACAAACCGACGACAACACACAAACCATCCAGCTACGCGATGGCATGAAGTTTGCATTCGGCAAGATTCAGGCAACTTATCAAGCAGCAGCCGGTGATACCTCGGCCGACACCGTGGCACAGGCGCGCACGCGCCTTGCGCAACTGCTTGAAGACGCTGGCTGCGAAGACCTCGCTGCAGCACAGAAGCTGCGCGAGGAATTCTTGGAAAAGCAGCGCGCCGTCGTACAAGCTCAGCGCGAATTCAAGGCGGCCTTGGGCACCGACGACCTTGGCGAGCTCGAAGCAAAATATGCCGCACAGTCAGCGGACTTTGAAGAGCCTCGCGAGCACGAGGGCACGGACGTATCTGAGGAAGCACTCGACTTGTCCAGTGCCGAGGCTGCTGAGGAGGCCGCGCGCAGCGAAGTCACCATGGCGGAAAAGGAGCTGGCCCCGTACCGAGATAGTCAGGCAGCCACGCAGCTGGCTGCGGCGACGGCGCGGCATGAATCCGCTGCCAACCAGTATGCTGCAGCTGAGGAAGCTTTGCGTAACGCCCGCGATGCAGCAACGGATGCAGACGTTGAAGAGGCTCTCCATGCGGCGAAGGTGCAGCTGGAGCAGCAGCGCGAACGCCTGCGAGAACTAAGCGCCATCGACGTCGATACGGTCTTTGCTCTGCACAAGGGCGCGGAGGAACAGGTACGTAGCCTGAACAACGCAATTTTGAGTGCCGACGGCGACATGCGCGAATATGTCGGCCGAATCGAGATGCACTCTGGTGTGGCCGAACGCCTGGCTGCAGCCAGCGCCGAGCTAGAAATCTCACGGGAGGTACTCGCGGCCGTCGAAAAGCGTGCAAATGCTGCCCGCTATCTGCGGGAGCTGTTGCTTAAGCATCGCGATGCTGCGCGCCAGCGCTACGCCGCGCCTTTCGTGACAAAGCTTAATGCTCTCGCGCGCACCGTCTTCGGCGGTGACGTCGACTTCGAGCTCTCCGAGGAGCTCGTTGTCACCGCGCGTAGCCGCAACGGCCAAACCATTGATATGGGTTCGCTTTCCGGCGGCGCGAAGGAACAGCTGGCCATCCTTACACGGTTTGCTATCGCCGGGCTCGTTCAAGAGTCCGGTGTGCCCGTCATCGTGGACGATGCGCTGGGCTCTACCGACTCGACACGCCTGAACCTGATGTCGACGCTCTTCGCCCAGGTAGGCAAGCATTCGCAGGTGCTCGTGCTTACATGTATGCCGCAGCGATACGCGCGTGTACCGGAGCGCACGGAGCTTGCCATGGACGCGCTGAAGGTTTAGTTTTTCTCAGTAAAGCCAGTGTGTACTGTTATTTGCATGACTACGGGAACCCGCTGGCTTAACGAGGAGGAACAGGAGCTTTGGCGCCTGCTTCTTGGATCCATCCGCAAGATCAATCGCGGCATGGAAGAAACTCTCATGTCCGGTGGGGAAGTCTCTGCTTCTGAGTTCGCCGTCCTAGTGACGTTGTCCGAGCAAAAAGACCATCAGATGCGCCTGCGCGAGCTGTGTGCCGAGCTGGATTGGGACCGTTCCCGCACATCCCACCAAGTAACGCGCATGGAAAAGCGCGGGCTCGTCACCAAGTGCAAGAGCGTCGGCGATGCCCGCGGCGTGGTGGTAAAGATAACGGATGACGGTTTTACCCGCCTCGAGCGCGCCGTGCCTGAGCACGTCGAGTCCGTGCGCCGTCTTGTCTTTGATCACCTAAGCGAGGAAGATGTTCCCTCGTTGGTTAACTTCTTCAAAGGGGTGCTAGCAGTAAAGAACGTCCCTGGCTACGAGGGATTCGTACCTGAGGAACTTCTGCACGGTCAAGCTGAGCCTCAGGTTTAGGCTTGCAAGGTTGCCGGCCAAAACACGACCAAAGCTGACCTATCATGTGGCTTAGCGCCACAGCCTAACTCATATGTAGCCCAAAAGGAGACACCACCATGATGGGACAAGAGCTCTTCGAGCACCCTAAGCGCCAGTACCCGCACTACAACATCACTGTTCTCGATGACCTGGGCGACCCAGAAGCTCACCTTGAGGGAATTGCTACGGAAGAACAGGCGGCTGCCATGGACGCCGCTTTGGAGAAGTTTCCAGACGCTGCAATTACCTTTGACGAGGAAAGCGGCCACTGGATTGTTGGTGAAGAAGCCGATATCAACCGCATGTTCGCCGATAGAGACGCTTTTGTCGACGCCCTCGAAAACAACGAGGACCCTGGTATTTAAAACAGGCCGCAATGGTGTCAATCAAACGGTGGATAACTACAAATTCATAACGATCTACTGCTAAAGTTAGTGCCAGTGATTACTCTTGCTAGGCGAGGTGTGCCTAGGGAGTACAAGGCGCAGTGAAAGGAAACAACGGATTATGAACGAATACGAGGCACAGGAACAGCGCGAAGCAGCTGCACGTGACAAGGCTGACGGCTGGGTATCTGTGTTCGTCCAGTGGATCCCGAACATGCTCCTGGTTTTCGTTCTCGTTACCGCTATGTTCCTCGGCATGTTCTACATCGAGCACGGCTCCCTGGACATCACCCAGGAGATCGTAAACCCGTTCATCAAGTAGTACTTGGAGAACTCAAAGCTCAATAGCTAAATATTAAAATGGCGGCCCATCTTCTGGACCGCCATTTTGTCGTTTTAAAAGCCTGCCGCAATTAGTGCTGCTCGTTCGGATCGTTGTCCGCGTCTTCCTTGGTCTCGTGAATGGTGCCCTTAACGTGATCCGGTGCGGTGTAGATGGAGTAGAGCTTTGCCGGCTCGGAGCCCTCGTTGACGAAGTTGTGCCACTTGCCAGCTGGTACGAAGATGGCAAAGTCGTCTTCGACTACCTGGTCGATGTCTAGGTTGTCCTTGTCTTCACCAATCATGATGCGGCCCTGGCCGGACTCGAGGCGCAGGAACTGGTCATGGTCATCGTGGACCTCCGCGCCGATTTCGCCGCCGGCAGGAATAGACATGACGGTCATCTGCAGGTATTGGCCGGTCCACAGGGTGTCACGGAAAGCATCGTTAGCCAGGGTGGTCTCTTCGATGTTGAGAACATAAGGGGTCGGGCCATGGTCGGTGCGCAGATCTGACATGTCAGGTACCTCCTTGTAGGGATTATGGGTCTTTAACACCAGCTTATGCGCGCCCGCGTATTAATGCTGAGGATTTTCTTTTCTCGTATCTTCGCCGCCGTCCTGCCATTGCCTCTTATGCTGTTCGGACTTTTTGTGGTTGCGGATGGATATCACGCCGATGACGATACCGATGACGATGGGCACCCACACTTTCGAGTTGTCGAGCAAGAAAACCATCCACTCGGGCAGCGCCGGGAGGTCAGGGAAATCGATGTTCGGCCAGTTGATGCCTGGCCAATCGATACTGATGGTTGGCAGATGGATTTGGGGAAGCTCGGGGAGATCTGGCAGATCCGGCCAGTTGATGTCGGGGATAGGCAGCAAGTCCAACAGCTTGCGCAGGATTGGGCCGAGCACGATAACGGCCAACGCCCAACCGCCTTTACCAAGGCCCGCGAGGAGGGGATAGGCCACGCGTTTAACGGGGCTTTGCTCCATTGCTTCGCGACGCCGCGCACCCCGGCTGCCAGCTGGTGGCTCGAATTCGACCACCTCTGAGCCGTTGTGATATGTCACCTCGAGCAACTCGTCGAGAGCATTCGCGTGCAGCTTGAGGTGCGGCTTCGTGCGGTTGACAAGCTCTAAGCTGCGTAGCTCGTCGGTATCGATTTGTTTTAGTGCCACTCGCGCCGAAGACAACGAGGTGTACCTTCCAAGGACTTCGCCATCGCGGCAAACTTGCACGCGAATAGGTGGATTATCAATGAATGCCCGGATTCTATCTTTAAGCGGCATGTTGGCGTCTAGGGCGGTGTATTCTTGCTCGCTCGGTTCTTGCGGCCAGTTTTCATAAGCTGCAGCAAACTCCACATCGGGGCCGCCCATGACCTCGAGCCTTCCCGCCTCAGGATGGTTCAGAATCCACGTTTCCATGACCTAGGCCTTCCTTCCGGTTAACCAGCTGCCCAACCACGCAAGCAGGACGACCTCAACTGCGTAAATCCACGTACCGGTGTTGTAGTAGACCTTGGTAGAAAGCCAAAACATAAAGGCCGCAATGAGCGGAAAGGACAGCGTATAGCGGAAGAGCCGGCCATCCAGCATGCCCAATGCCAACGCCATCACTGGCAGTAGCACCAGCATGGTCACAGTCGCTGTATTCCCACTAAGAGCCGCGCCCACAATCCCCGGCACCACGAAGAACGCTAACGCGACCGCGAGAAACGAGAGGTAGGCCCGCGTGGGGCGAGATGTTGATTCCATGGCCCTGACCTTACAGCCCGCGGGATCATTCTTAGGAATGATTCTTTGACTTCGAGTGGTAGGGGGGAATTCCTAATATCGAGCGACGGCGATGCGCTAGAGATTTCTGGAAGCTGCAAGAAATGGAAAATGTGGATACGAAGCTGAAACCCTCGCCTGCCGGGTTGAACGCCGAGCAAGCGAAGGGAGAAATTGTGCCCCCGACAGGGATCGAACCTGCGACCTTCGGTACCGGAAACCGATGCTCTAATCCGCTGAGCTACGGAGGCAAATGATAGGTGGCATGCGCCAGATATCAACGGTGTGATTCTAGCGCATGCCAGTAGTTAGAAGCTAATGCGGGGTGAGTTCCGCATACGAGCCTTACTTCACGATGATGACTATGAGATCGCGTGGACCGTGCACGCCCTCGACGCGGGAGAGCTCAATATCGGAAGTAGCAGACGGGCCGGAAATCCAGGTTGCTGGGAAGTCCGGATTGATGCGCGAGACCATCTCCGGCACGCCGTAGACCACCTGCTCCTTGCGTACGATGCATACATGGCGGTCTGGGACCAGCGTGAGAGCGCGGCGGCCGCACAGCGGGCCCGCCTCCAACACGATGGTGCCGGTCTGTGCGGAAGTTACGTGGGACTCGGTGAGCACGGCGTCGACAGTATCCAGCTCGCGCGGGTCAGACGTGGGATCGTCGGCGGTTAATGTGACGTCGGAGGTGATGGCGTCGATAAGCGCGGTGTCCATGCCCTGTGCATAGGTCACCGTAGAACAATCCTTGTCCGTGAAGACCTGCGAGATGGTCTTGGCCAGGGACGCCTCATCCGTGACGTGGACCTCCGCCTTGTAATCCTCAAGGCGGTCAACCAGCATGTCACGCAGCTCATCCGCGTTTAGCGTGCCCTGCGTTTCGTACTCGCGCGGGATGTCGACGTGTTCAGACAGGCCTGCCTGCTTCTGCGCGGTGCGAATGCGCTTCAGGATCTCTTCTTTGGGGGTACTCACTTGATGCCCTCCTTCTTGGCTTGGGCGAGCAATTCTTTAGCTTCATCGGAGTCAAACCACTGACGGAAAGACTTCTTCGGGGGGACTGCAGTATCGCGGGCGTCGGACCAGCCGGAGAGGAACAAAGGCAAGTTATCGATGACGCCGTTGAAGCCGCCCAATACGCGGCCGAGGGCAACCATGTGGGTGATCTGGTTCCAGACCTTTGGGTGGCCCCACACGAGCTGAACCGCGCTAAACAGCTTGGATTCCACCGGCGGGGTAGCGTGGGTGACCTTTTGGTGGCGGTTCTCCAGGATGACCTCAGAAAGCGGAATCTTCACCGGGCAAACCTCGTCGCAGCGTCCACACAGGGAGCATGCATAAGGCAGG